>JALZKG010000235.1 GCA_030859365.1 Gemmatimonadota bacterium | reverse complement strand
GTTCTCCCCCGCCGCGACCGTCACCGTCCGGCTGGTGTAACCGACGCGGGTGACCTGCAGCCGGACGGCGCCCGCGGGAACCGGAAGGCTGAAGTTCCCCTGCGGGTCCGTCAGGGTGCGGCGGTTGGTGCCCACCAGCTGCACCGTTGCTTCGGAGAGCGCCTGGCCATCCTCTGCACTGGCGACGGTGCCCGTAACCGTCCTGGTCTGTGCCGCTGCGCCCCCGGCGTTCAGCAGCGACAGCGACATCACCAACAAGGCAATTCGTTTCAACACGCTTCCTCCCTGTTTCTGCGGAAAACGGATGACTGCGGACCGGAACCGGCGGCGGATCTCCTTTCCGGGAGAAGAGTGAAACCGAAGGGACCCGTGCTGCCGATCAGACGATCGAACGAAGAGGATCGTGACAGAAGGCCGGGTGGTGCGCCTCGAGCCGCGGCTCGAGGCGCAGGAAAGATAATGCAAAGTGTGTTACGATTTCTTCACAGGCAAGGGTAAAATGCGTCGCGGCTGGCGAACCCACCACCGGGCCCCGGCCGCGACACGTTTTACGGGGTATAGAAGGTCGGCGCCTGCGGTCCCACCGGAAGGCCCAGTCCGAACACCCACAGGTAGAACAGCGCCACCCAACCGGTCAGAAAGAAGAGCGTGTACGGGAGCATGGTTGCCACCACGGTGCCGATCCCGAGCTTGCGGTCGTAGCGGGCCGCGAAGGCCAGGATCAGGCCGAAGTAGCTCATCATGGGGGTGATGATGTTGGTGGTGGAGTCACCGATCCGGTACGCCGCCTGGACCACCTCGGGCGAGTAGCCGAGCAGCATCAGCATGGGGACGAAGATCGGCGCGGTCACCGCCCACTGCGCCGATGCGCTCCCCAGCATCAGGTTGACGAAGCAGCACATCAGAATGAAGGGGAGGAAGACCAGCGGCCCGGTCAGGCCGATCGCGGTGAGGACGTCGGCGCCGGTCACCGCCACGATCCCGCCGAGATTGGTCCACCCGAAGAAGGCGACGAACTGCGCGGCGAAGAAGACCAGCACGATGTACAGCCCCAGCGCGCTCATCGCCCCGCTCATGCCGTCGATCACGTCCCGGTCGCTGCGCATTGTTCCCGTCACCCGTCCGTACACCACCCCGGGGACGAGGAAAAAGACGAAGATCAGCGCCACCATCCCCCGCAGAAAGGGCGAGTTGAGCACGTCGCGGGTTTCGGGATCGCGGAGCACGCCCCATTCCGGTACCACCGCCAGCGCGATGAGCGCGCTCACCGCCAGGACCGAATACCCCGCCCAGCGCAGCCCCCGCCGCTCCGCGTCGCTGAGCGGCTCCATCGAGCGGTTGTCCATCACACCTTCTTCCGCGTCGCGGCCGTCGTAGGCGCCCAGCTTCGGCTCCACGATGCGGTGCGTCACCCAGGTGCCGACGCCGGTGATCAGAAAGGTGGAAACGAACATGAAGTACCAGTTCACCGCCGGGTGCACGGTGTAGCCGGGGTCGATCAGCTGCGCCGCCTCCTGGGTGATGCCGGCGAGGAGCGGATCGACCGTGCCGATCAGCAGGTTCGCGCTGTAGCCGCCGGACACCCCCGCGAACGCGGCCGCCATCCCGGCGATTGGATGGCGTCCCACGGCGAGGAAGATCACACCGGCGAGCGGCACCAGGATCACGTACCCGGCCTCCGATGCGGTGTTGGAGACCACCCCCGCGAAGACGATGGCCAGGGTGAGCAGGTTGCGCGGCGCGCGCAGCACCAGCGAGCGGATGGCCGCGCTGATCACCCCGGACTTCTCCGCCACGCCCACGCCGAGCATGGCGACGAGTACGGTGCCCAGCGGAACGAAGTTGACGAAGTTGGACACCAGCCCCTCCACGATTCGGCGCAGCCCATCGCCGTTCAGCAGGCTGACCGCGTCGATGGTGCCGGTTTCGCTGCGCCCGCGCGCGCCCTCCGGGCGTGGATCGGCAACGCTCCACTCCAGCCCTCCCGCGACGCCGCTCAGCAGCACCACCCCGAGCGCGAACAGGGCGAAGAGCGTCACCGGATGGGGAAGCAGGTTGCCGAGCCACTCCACCGTACCGAGAAAGCGGGCGAACCAGCCCCCGTTCCGTTCGGGAGCGGGTGCCCGCTCCTCGGGCGGCACTTCCTGGAGCGCGACGGCGTCTTCGGTGCTCGGGCGGGGCGGCTGTTCCATGCGTCGGGGCGGGGGAGCGAGGTCAGCGCGCCGGGCAGGCGCGGATGGTTTCGGGGGTGGGGGGCTGATCATCCGTCGCCTCGAAGACGGCGAGATAGCCGGAGCCGGACGCCAGCGGGTGGAAGGCTACCTCCCGATACCCGGTTGCCGCAAATTCGCAGCGGAGCAGCGCGGGCGGGGTGCCGTGCCGGTTGGTAGGCCGGTCGAGGTCCACGACCCCTACCCGGGCACCCGGGCGCAGAGCGGGGCGCAGATTGTACAGAAAGGCGTACGGCTGCTCCACCTCGTGGTACATGTGGACGAGCAGCGCCCGGTCCACCGAGGCGCGCCGCAGCCGCGGATCGTGCGGCTCGCCGAGGGCGAGGGTCGCGTTGGGGAGCCCCGCCTCCCGCACCCGCGCATCCAGACGTTCCAGGTAGCGGGGGACGATGTCCTGGGCGATCACCCGGCCGGATGCACCCACCCGCGGGGACAGGCGCACGGTATAGTAGCCGCTTCCCGCTCCGATGTCGGCCACCGTCATCGTGGGGCCGATCTCCAGGAGGCGCATCACCTGCTCGGCCTCGCCGGCGTCGTCGCGGCTCGCCTCGTCGGACCAGGTGTCGGTGACGATGTCGGCCACCGGGCGCGCGGGAGCGGGGAACACGCTGGCTGGGGCGCCCGCGGGGCCGAGTGGCTGCGGACCCGACTGCCGGGGGGCCGCCTCGCGCGTGCAGCCGGTTGCGAGCAGCGCGAGCAGGGGGAGCAGGCGCAGGCTGGAGCGCGGAGCTGCGGCAGGATGCATGATTCCAGAGGTTGAGAGTGGGGCTACCCTGCGACATTCGCGCTGCCGCCGCAAGGGGTTGCGCCGCAAATCTCCGGATGCGGTGGTACGGCGTGTGCGACAGGGTTCGCTCCCCGCCGCGGCCGGCGGGGGAACGAACATCCACCCGAGATCAGGGAGAGCAACATGGCAATGGACTCGCTCAAGGACCTTTACGTGGAGCAGCTGCGCGATCTGTACAGCGCCGAAACCCAGATCCTGCAGGCGCTCCCGGACATGATGGAGCGGGCGTCACACCCGGAGCTGCGCAGCGGCTTCGAGATGCACCGCGACCAGACGCAGCAGCAGGTACAGCGGCTGGAGCAGATCTTCAGCGACCTCGGCGAGAACCCCAAGGGGCACCACTGCGATGGGATGGAGGGGCTGCTCAAGGAGGGGCGCGAGATGCTGCGGGAGAAGGGCGACTCGGGCGTGATCGACGCCGGGATCATCGCCGCGGCGCAGCGGGTGGAGCACTACGAGATCGCCGGGTACGGCACCGTGCGCAACTTCGCGGAGCAGCTCGGCATGGAAGAGCACGCCCGCCTTCTCCAGCAGACGCTGGACGAGGAGGGGGAGACGGACAAGAAGC
>JALZKG010000225.1 GCA_030859365.1 Gemmatimonadota bacterium | reverse complement strand
CCGCTGGAGGGTTCCAGGTAGGCGACGTAGTCGCTCCGCTGCCCCACGAACCATACCCGCCCCTGCGCGTCCACGTACGGGTCGCGGGGCCGGGAGTCGGCCCACGGCACCTGCCACTCCGTGATCTGCACCGGCTCGACGGCAGCGACGGTGAGGGTGTCCCCCTCGGAACCGATGAGCGGAACGATCAGGGCGAGGACGGTGAGCATCATCGGGACCTCCGGGGCTGGAGCGGATATGGAACGAGTCGAACGCGGGTGTCTTCTGGGCGTACACGCGACGCCGGCGATCCGTTGGCGGAGCGGGCCGCACCGGCGCCATGAAAAGGGTGACCATCGCTGACCGCTGCGCCCGCGGTGGACAACGCCTCATTGCCGGTGCTATGCTTTGGAAATCGCCCCGCTCCCCGTCTCACAGGAGAAGCGTGTCATGAAGTCCGTCTTCGCGCCCGCGGCGTTCCTTCTCGCCGCCGTCGGCTGTGCAGCTCCCGCAGCCTCCCCGCCTTCCGCTCCACCGCCCGCCGCAGCAGCGCTGGACCAGGACGACCCCTTTCTCTGGCTGGAGGAGGTGGAGGGCGAGCGTGCCATGCAGTGGGTGGAGGCGCGCAACGCGTCCACGGTCCAGGAGCTGTCGGCCTCCCCGGTCTACGATCCCATCTTCGAGCGGGTGCTGCGCACGCTGAACTCCCGGGATCGGATCGCCTTCCCCTCTATCATGGGCGACCGGCTGTACAACTTCTGGCAGGACGAGGCGAACCCCCGCGGCGTTTGGCGGCGGACGACCTGGGACAGCTACCTGTCGGGCTCCCCCGCCTGGGAGACCGTGTTGGACGTCGATGCTCTGGCCGCGGCCGAGAACGTGAACTGGAGCTTTGGTGGAGCATCGTGCCTTGAGCCGGAGTATCGCCGATGCCTGGTGCGCCTGTCGCGCGGCGGCGCCGACGCGGTCGAGATCCGGGAGTTCGACGTCGGAACGCGCCGCTTCATCGAGGGCGGGTTCCGCTTGCCCGAAGCGAAGCAGAGCGCGGCGTGGCTGGACCGGGACGCGCTGCTCGTCGCCACCGACTTCGGACCCGGCAGCATGACGACATCCGGCTACGCCCGCGTCGCAAAGCTGTGGCGCCGAGGCACGCCGCTCTCGGGCGCCCGGACGCTCTTTCAAGGCGCGGAGGGCGATGTGTCCGTTGGCGTCGGGAGCTGGCGCAGCGCTGATCGGACGCTCAGCATCGTCACCCACCGGCCCAGCTTCTTCGAGAGCACCGTCTACGTGTGGGAGGGCGGCGAGCTGGTACGGATGGAGCTGCCGGTGGACGCCGGCCGGTCACTCGTCCGGGACCGGCTGGTGGTCTACCTCCGGTCGGCGTGGGAGGTCGGAGGGCGGAGCTACCCGGCAGGCTCGCTGATCGACATCGGCTACGACGCCTTCGTCAGGGGTGAACGGGATTTCCAGGTCGTGCTTCAGCCGGGGGAGCGCCAGACCGTCAACACCGTCTCCGCGACGCGCGACTACCTGCTGGTCAGTGTGCTGGACAACGTTCGGGGCGAGCTGCGGCGCTACCAGTACCGGGACGGCCGCTGGACGTTCGAGCCGGTGCCCGCACCCCCCATGGGCAGCATCGGGGTCGCCGCCACCTCCCCGCTGTCGAACCGCTACTTCTTCACCTACAGCGGCTTCACCCAGCCGTCTACCCTTTACCTGGCGGAGGAGAACGGCTCGGTCCGCGAGGTGCGCCGCATGCCCGCGATGTTCAACGCGGCGGGTCTTGTCGTCGAGCAGCACGAGGCCCGCTCATCGGATGGGACCCGGGTGCCGTACTTCGTGGTGCGGCGCGAGAACGTGCCGATGAATGGGACGAACCCGACGCTGCTCTACGCGTACGGCGGCTTCGAGGTGTCGCAGACGCCCGGCTACAGCGCGACGACCGGCGGCGCCTGGCTGGAGCGCGGCGGAGTGTACGTCCTCGCGAACATCCGGGGAGGAGGGGAGTTCGGCCCTCAGTGGCACCGCTCCGCGCTGCTGGAGAACCGCCAGCGGGCGTTCGACGACTTCATCGCCGTGGCCGAGGACCTGATCCGCCGCCGCATCACCTCGCCGGATCACCTGGGGATCATGGGAGGGAGCAATGGAGGGCTGCTCGTGGGCGCCGCCCTCACTCAGCGTCCGGATCTGTTCGATGCGGTCGTCGTGCAGGTGCCGCTCCTGGACATGCGCCGCTATCACCGCCTGCTGGCGGGCGCGAGCTGGATGGCCGAGTACGGCAATCCCGACAACCCCGAGGAGTGGGCCTTCATCAGCCGCTACTCGCCGTATCAGAACGTCCGCCCGGGGATGAAATACCCGCGCGTCCTCTTCACCACCACCACCCGCGACGACCGGGTGCATCCGGGCCATGCCCGCAAGATGGCCGCGAAGATGGAGTCCATGGGCTATCCGGTGCTCTACTTCGAGAACACCGAGGGTGGCCACGGCGCCGGAGTGACCAGCGAGCAGCGGGCGCGGACGCAGGCACTCACCTTCGCCTACCTGTGGGAGCAGCTCGGCCGCGACGAACGGCAGGCCAGATAGCATTTCTCCACGGCAGGCGCCCGGGCATACAAACCAGCGAGGCCCCGGCACAGCTGTGCCAGGGCCTCGCCCGCGGATGCGAGATCTTTTCGCGACCGCCGAAGGTCAGGACCGGCCGTCTCCGATGGGAGAGACCGGGCAGGGCGTGCCACACACGGTGATGCCGTCGGTTACGCCGTGCAGCCCCGCGGCCGTAAGCTCGCGAAAGGTGCCGAACCGGACCACCGCGGGCGCCTCATAGGGGGGTACCTGTGTCATATCGAGTCTCCAGGTGATAAGAGGATCTGCTATCCTTTCTAAGACGCCTCCCATCTGCCTCAGGTCACACGCAGGTGTTTCGCGGGCCCCAACGCCGTCTTCGCCATCGCCTCGAGCATCAGATGCGGATTCCGCGCCGCGATCCGCAGGAGCACACGGGCGGGTCCTCTCCGAACAGGGTGCCCCGCCTCCCAGTTCCGCACCGCCTGCGGGGTGACCTCGAGCATGGCGGCGAACCGCTCCTGTGAAAGGCCGAAGCGCGCGCGCAGCTCCCGCACGTTGGGCACGTCTTCGTCTGCCCCGTCCGCAATCTCATCGGGCAGTTCCGTCGCGGGCATGTTCATACCCATGACTCCTCTTCGATCGTGTATGCGGCCAGGCGATCCAGGCCGTTCCCGTACGTGGATGAGCAACGGTCAAGCCACCGCCAACCCACGCCCTCATATCGGGCGCAAGCTATTTGAAGGATGTCGCTTAGCGTGGCAGTGGCGCAACAGCAGCAGGGGCGAGGCACGGCAAATGGTGCTCCGCCGGTGCAAGTTTTTCCCGTGGCGAAGGTTTGGGGTGGAAGGGAACGACGGCGCGCTGGCGGTGACCCGATCTCCCGCCCCGCGATCATGAAACCTCCCCCCGAACCTTCGCATACTGCTCGTCGCTGGGGGATTCTACTCCTACTCTCGCTGGCCGAGCTGCTGGGGATGTCGCTCTGGTTCACAGCCAGCGCGGTGGCTCCGCAGCTCCAGGCGCTCTGGGGCCTCAGTGCCCAGCAGGCTGGCTGGCTCACCACGGTCGTCCAGCTCGGCTTCGTATTCGGCACGGCGGCCGCAGCGCTGCTCAACCTGGCCGACGTCGTTCCCGCGCGATCCCTGTTCGCGACTTCGGCGCTGTGCGCGGCGGCGGCCAATGCCCTGCTGGTAGTAGCGCCAGGCTTCGCCGCCGCCCTCGCCCTCCGCTTTCTCACCGGCTTCTTTCTGGCGGGGGTATACCCACCCGCCATGAAGATGGTCGCCACCTGGTTCAGGGCCGGACGTGGCTTCGCGATCGGCACGGTGGTGGGGGCGCTGACGCTCGGCAAAGCGACGCCGTATTTGACGCGCGCTCTGGACGGCGCGGACCTGAGGGTGGTGGTGCTCACCGCCTCCGCGGGCGCGGTTCTGTCCGCGCTGCTGGTCGGCACGGGGTACCGGGACGGCCCCTTTCCGTTCGCCCGCCGCCCGTTTTCGTGGGGCTTGGTCTCGACAATCGTGCGGCACCGTCCCACGCGCCTCGCCACGGCCGGGTATCTGGGGCATATGTGGGAGCTGTACGCGATGTGGACCTGGCTTCCGGTTTTCCTGGCCGCGAGCGCGGCCGCCATGGGAGCCCGACGCCCCCCCGAGCTGTGGGTCGATCTCGCCGCCTTTGGGACAATCGCGGCCGGCGCCCTCGGCTGTGTGGTGGGCGGCTGGGTCGCGGACCGGATCGGGCGGGCGCGCTGGGTCAACCTGGCCATGGCGGTGAGCGGTGCGTGCTGTCTGGGGATCGGCCTGCTGTTCGGCGGGAGCTTCTGGCTGCTGGTGGGCGTCGCCTGGGTGTGGGGATTCTTCGTGGTGGCGGACTCCGCCCAGTTCAGCGCCATGGTGACCGAGGTGGCGCCGGGGCACGCGGTGGGGACCGCGCTGACGCTGCAGACCTCGCTCGGATTCCTGCTCACCATGGTCACCATCCAGGCGGTTCCCGCGCTCGTGGAGGTCGTCGGGTGGCGGTGGGCGTTCGCCGTGCTGGCGCTGGGGCCGGCGGCGGGGATCGCGGCGACCCGGCAATTCGCGCGCACCGAGAGCCGGATGGGATAGCAGCGAGACGCCGGCAACCAGCAGGACCACCCCACCCTCGGGCTGGACAAAGACGCTGCGCAGAGCCATTCATACCGGGGACGCGCCGCGTCCCGTCGCCCCACCCCCGCGCGATCTTACCGATGATCCGTATGCCCACGTCATCCCGCCTGCTGCTCGCGCTCGCGCTCCTTCTTCTTCCCGCCTGCGCTCCCCCCGCGGCGCCGGGGCGCGCGGGCGACGCTGCCCGCTGGGAACAACAGGCGCGCAGCGTTTCCATCGTGCGGGACGACTGGGGGATCGCCCACGTTCGGGGGATGACCGATGCGGACGCGGTGTTCGGCCTGATGTACGCACAGGCCGAGGACGACTTCAATCGCGTGGAGACCAACTATCTCAATGCGCTGGGGCGGCTGGCGGAGGCGGAGGGGGAGACCGCCATCTGGCAGGACCTGCGGATGAAGCTGTTCATCGACCCCGACAGCATGCAGGCGCTGTACGCCGCGAGCCCCGCGTGGCTGCAATCGCTGATGAACGCGTGGGCCGGTGGGCTGAACTACTATCTCCACACCCACCCCGAGGTCACGCCGCGGGTCATCACGCGGTTCCAGCCGTGGATGGCGCTCGCCTTCAGCGAAGGGAGCATCGGCGGCGACATCGAGCGGGTTTCGCTCGGTCAGCTCGAAGCGTTCTACGGCACGCGCACCGTCGCCCTCGTGCCGGAAGAGAGCGGCGCCCGCTTCCGCGAGCCGACGGGATCCAACGGCTTCGCCATCGCGCCGTCGAACACCGCGAACGGCAACGCCCTGCTCCTCATCAACCCGCACAACTCCTTCTTCTTCCGGTCGGAGGTGCAGGCCACCAGCGACGAGGGATTGAACGCCTACGGGGCGGTGACCTGGGGGCAGTTCTTTATCTATCAGGGGTTCAACGAGCGCCTGGGGTGGATGCACACGTCGAGCGGGGTGGACGTCGTGGACGAGTTTCTGGAAACCGTCGTGGAGCGGGACGGCCACCTCTTCTACCGCTATGGCGCCGAGGAGCGCCCCATCACCACCTCCACCCTCACCGTGCCCTACCGGACCGTGGACGGCGGCATGGCGCGGAGAACGTTCACCGTCTACCGGACCCACCGCGGCCCGATCGTGCGTGAGGCGGACGGGAAGTGGGTGAGCGTCGCGCTGATGAACAGGCCGGTGGAGGCGCTCAGCCAGTCCTACCTGCGCACCAAGGCGCGCGACTACCGGTCGTTCCGCGAGGTGATGGAGCTGAAGGCGAACTCATCCAACAACACCATCTACGCCGACGCGGACGGCGTCATCGCCTACTTCCACCCGCAGTTCATCCCCCGGCGCGACGACCGCTTCGACTTCACCGCCCCGGTGGACGGCAGCGATCCGGCGACCGATTGGAAGGGGCTGCACTCCCTGGACGAGGCCCCGCACCTGCGCAACCCGCCCAATGGCTGGATCCAGAACACGAACAACTGGCCGTACTCCGCGGCGGGGGCGAACAGCCCGAAGCGAGCGGATTACCCGCGCTACATGGACACCGCCGGGGAGAACCCGCGCGGGATCCACGCGATGATGGTGCTGGAGGGCAGGGAGGACTTCACGCTGGAGTCGCTCACCCGGGCGGCGTACAATCCCTACCTTCCCGCCTTCGCGCAGCTGATTCCCACGCTGGTCGCGGCGTACGATGGGACCCCGGCATCCCATCCGCTCAGGCGCAGGCTGGCGGACCCCATCGCGCTCCTGCGCGGGTGGGACCATCGCTGGGCGGTGCAGTCGGTGCCCACCTCGCTCGCCGTGTACTGGGGCGAGGAGCTGTGGAGGCAGGCCGCGCCCGAGGCGCGGCGGGCGGGGGTCTCCGTGTACGACTACATGGCCACGCGCACCCCGGCGGAGCAGAAGCTGCGGGCGCTGGCCGCCGCCCTGGACCGATTGGAGGCGGACTTCGGAAGCTGGCGGACGCCGTGGGGAGAGATCAACCGCTTCCAGCGCCTCACCGGAGACATCGTGCAGCCTTTCTCCGACGAGGGCCCGAGCATCCCCGTGGGCTTCACCTCCGCGCAGTGGGGATCGCTCGCCTCCTTCGGCGCGCGCAGCTACCCGGGGACCAAGCGGCGGTACGGCACGAGCGGCAACAGCTTCGTGGCGGTCGTCGAGTTCGGCGACAGCGTGCGGGCGCGCGCCGTCTCGGCCGGGGGCGAGAGCGGGGATCCGCGGTCGCCGCACTTCAACGACCAGGCGGTGCGCTACAGCACGGGAGATCTGCGCGAGGTCTACTTTTATCCCTCTCAGCTCCGGGGGCACACCACGCGGGTGTACCGTCCGGGACAGTGATGCCGGGGCGTCGGCGGGGGAGGACTCCACGGAATGGGTGCGGACCGCGCCCCGGGTGGACAGGGACTTCACCCCGGACGAGATCATGGCGGTGACCCGGGGAAGCGATCTCCGTTGCCGGACTTCTACATCGGATCCCCCGCGGAGGCTGTCGGGCACCGCCTGCTCACCCGCAGTGCGGGGCGGTATCGAACGTACTTCAGCAGGGTGGAGCTGATCGCGCCCTGATGGGCGTGACGTAGCTTCGCGCGGGTACGGGGCCGCGGCCTTCTGGTCGCCTCATGGACGGCCGGCAGGGCGGCTTGTGGGAACGCGCGGGTCTTCACGCGTCGCCGCCGTCGCCCATCTGTCGCTCGAACGCCTGCCGCACCAGTCCCATGACGTACGGCAGTTCATCAAGCGATGCCAGACCGATGTCCACGTCGCCGTTCCCCCAAGTTCCTATGCTGGTAACGTCCTTGCAGCGGCCCTTGGGGTCGATGAGTTCCGCGAAGGGCATGTTCAGGGAGAGACGCAGGCGCTTCGCTTGCGGCACCACGTCCACGAAGTTGGTCTCCGCCTTGTAGGCGACGTAGAGCTTCAGGAACTCCTCGGTCACGACCGGGTCGAGCGCAAGCACCTCCCTCCGCAGCGCCTGAAATAGCTCGCCCGTTGTGCCCACGAGCAGATGGGAGTGATCCGCTATGCTGTAGCGTCCCGTCGGGGCCATCGGCCGATGAGCTTCCAGAATGTCGGCGGGCAGTTCGGGCGCCGGCCAGACCTCCACCGCAGTGCCGGAGAGTTTCTCCGCGCGCGACTTGATCGTGTCTTCGTTCCAGTCGTCGAGTTGCGCAAGCCCCGCGTTGACCTTGAGCGGGCTTTCTTTGAACCCTCCGGGCATATCACGCTTTTCGGCGAACGGATGATCGCTGTACTCCGAATTGTATCCCGTAAGCGTCAGGTTCCCCAGGGTATGCAGCCACGTCTGCTGGACGCGCTCCCACTCCGGTCCGAGCGCCGCCCTCCAGGCAGCGGACAGGTTCGGGTTCTGCGGCAGGATGTGCTCGATGGTGTACTCGTCCACCAGCACACGCTCCTTGCGGCCGTGGTTCTCCAGCCGGCGCAGCCAGTAGCTGCGGCGTGAGCCGAAGTTGTAGAGGTCGCGGGTCTGCAGGTCACGCCGAAACTCCTCATCACCCGGGAAACGGCGATACGACGGCAGGCTCAGCAGGTGGGCCCGGATGCTTTCCAGGTAGCGGTCCTTGCGGAGCGCCTTCGTGAAGGTGGAGAACGTCTTGTTCAGCGAGTTGGTAGGGATGGCGGAGACCGCGCGGCGGAACACATACGCTTCAATCAGCCGCACCACCGCCAGGAAGTCGGATCGCGGAAGAAGTCGCTCCGCGTAGTCGTGATACAGCTCCAGAAGGAAGGGGTATGCGACATCCACCTTCAGCTCGCGCAGGTCCTGGAAGGCGAGCCTCAGGTGGGGATCGGTCTCCGCACCCAGTGCCATGGCGCAGAAGTAGCGCGCGAAGTCCCGGATGTCGCGCACCAATGCCTCCACGCCTTCCCCTGCGGCCGCCGGCGAGCGGGCGTGTGTCTTGAACGCCTCGTAAACCTCGCGCACGTTCGGAATCTCGCCCGTTTTGACCGTGAGATAGTGGCGCATGAAGGCGTCGAAGTATGTGCTGTACGCCTCCTGTCCGAAATCCACCTCCATGGGTCGCCAGAACTGCTTGTAGAGCTGGGTCTGCAGCTCCGGGTCCAGACCCATCAAGATGAAGTTGCGGATCAGGTCGGCCTGGCTCAACTCCCGCCCCGTCGAGTTCATGCTCTCGAAGATCAGCTGCGGGTTGTCCTGATCGCGACTGAGCGCCACGTCTACCACAAGCAACTTACCTAGCCCTTTGCACACCGCCGCGAGGTCGCCTGGCTGCTCCGCAATCAACGATCGAAAGAGATCGAAGTTCTGGGTGACACGTAGGGAGTGTTCCTTCGGCTGTTCCTTTTGGTCGACGATGGCGATGAGTGAGTCCTTGTCGGTCTGCGACAAGAGAAGCTTGAAGTGCCGTTCGCCGTCTTCTTCCGGATTGAGCAGGTAGTAACTGCGCAGCTTGCGCCGGGAGAAGCCATCCACCGGCTCCGCATCACCAAGCGCTCGGGCCAGTGCGGCGATCAGCAGTGTCACGGTGGTAAGGCGCTGCTGGCCGTCGATTACCAGGAGCGGGGACTGGCTCGACACCTGATACAGGCCCTGCTCGATATAGACGATGGAGCCGACGAAGTGCGCCGAAACGCCATCGTTGCCGCCTGTGCGAACGATGTCGTTCCACAACTGGCGACACTCCTTCTCCGTCCATGAGTACGTGCGCTGGTAGATCGGGATCACGAACTGGGGGGACTTCTTCAGGAAGGCGAGCAGATTGGCTTCGGTGGCTTTCATGCGAGAACAGCCTCCTCAGGGGGTGCAGGTCGTACCTTGAAATTTCGAGGAGCTGCTCACCAAGGGGGACTTGGCGCACAGCTGCCGCACTATCCGGCATACCTTCGGGCAGGTCTCGGATCTGCTTCAAGGCGGCCGCTCATTTCACGGTCCGAGTAGGGGCAACGCTGGGAGGCGGAGGCCACCAGTAGTGAGTCTGCCCCATGAATTGCACCCCATCCGGAGTCGGTAGCGTGTGTAGGTCCAGAGTCCAATCCCGATTCAGCCCCCTCAGAGCAGCCAGGACGCCAACGCTGGCATCGAAGCAATGATCGTTGGCTCCGAACCCAGCTGGAGGCGCGGCGACACCGATCTCCTTGAGGAGGTACACTTCCAAAGCCAGCTTGTCGACGGCCCATTCGTGCTTCTCTCCGGTAAGAACATAGAGACACACCTTTGGATGAGCCTCGGTGACCATCGTGTCATCGAAACGAAAGCGCGAATCCAGCAGCCTCAGGAAAGCCGCACCATTCACGGCCATCGAGCCGAAGAGGGCATTTGGCGCCACAACTTTATTGGCGATGGCAGGATAGGTTCTCCTCAGCCATTGGTCCGCGGGGCGCCAGCCGGCGGGCCCACTGTTCCACTCGGTCAACGTATCCACGCCTGCCGCGACGATGCGCCCGTCCCGACAGGTGTTCTTTATCCACTCGACACTTTCGGCGAGCGTAGAAACTGTTGTCACCTGTAGGGCCAGAGGCAACCATCGGCCCTCAAGCTCCTGTACCTGCAGGGAGGCGACGCCGTGCGCATTGTTGCCGCCCGGGTCGTACCCGATCACGAATGCCGCCGTCACAGGTCCCCGCGAAGATGGTGAACCTTCCAACTCTCGGCCGGGCCCCTGCTCGACGCCAACGCGGACCGCCCGACTCACGGAACGGGTGGCGCGGGTCAGAGCGCACCGTGCACCGCTCGCCGGGCCTGCTCCGGCGCGAGGTGCGGCTCCGCAC
>JALZKG010000201.1 GCA_030859365.1 Gemmatimonadota bacterium | reverse complement strand
GGCGCTTCTGTTTGGGGGATCGGAGCCGGACCGCTACTGACCCAGCCAGAACCCCACTCCGAACCCCGCGGCGGTAGCGGCGGCGCACACGACCAGGACGGTCAGCCACCAGCGCACGTCAAACGATCGCGTTTCGCGCTTCTTCACGGAGGGCCGGAGCAGAGGGGAGGGGAGCTCAGCGCCCGCGAAAGACGGGCGGGCGCTTCTGGAGAAAGGCGGCCACACCTTCGGCGCGGTCTTCGCTCCCGAAGCAGGTGACGAACAGCTCGGTCTCGTAAGCGAGTCCCGCGCTCAGGGGCAGCTCCGCGGCCGCCCGGACGGCGGCCTTCGCCATTCGCAGCGCAACGGGTGACCTTTCCGCCATCGTCCGGGCGATTTCGAGCGTGCGCTCCCGGATCTCGGCGGCGGGAAAGACGCGGTCCACCAGGCCGATGCGCAGCGCCTCGGCCGCGTCGATGATCTCGCCGGAGAGGATCAGGCGCATGGCCTGCCCGGTGCCGACCACCCGGGGCAGCCGCTGCGTACCGCCGCCGCCGGGGATCAGCGCCAGGTTGATTTCGGGCTGCCCCATCCGGGCGGTGTCGGACGCCAGCCGCAGGTCGCAGGCGAGCGCCAGCTCGCACCCGCCGCCGAGTGCGAAGCCGTTGATCATGGCGATGACCGGCTTCGGAAAGGTGGCGATCTCGTCGAAGACGCGCCGCCCCGTCATGGCGGCGCGCTGCTCCAGCGGCGAGCGTTCCGCGAATTCCGCGATGTCCGCGCCGGCGACGAAGGCCTTCTCCCCCACGCCGGTCAACACCAGCACCCGCACCGCCTGGTCGCCGCGCAGTTCGTCCAGCGCAGCGATAATTTCGGCGCGCACGGCCGCGTTGAGCGCGTTCCGCTTTTCGGGGCGATCGATGGTGAGCACCGCGATGGCGCCGTCGCGGTCCACCCGCAGCGTCGGCGCGTTCACGACTCGTCCCATTTGTAAAAGCCGCGTCCGCTCTTTTTCCCCAGGCGCCCTTCGGCCACCATGCGGCGCAGGATCTCGGGCGGGCGGTACTGCTCGCTCCCCAGCTCCGCGTGCAGGTACTCCGCGATGCCGAGCCGCACATCCAGCCCCACCGTGTCGGTGAGGCGCAGCGGGCCCATCGGGTGGTTGTACCCCAGTTCCATGGCGCGGTCGATGTCTTCGGGCGAGGCGACATTCTGCTCGACCATTCGCATTGCCTCCAGCCCGAGCACCACACCGAGCCGGGACGAGGCGAAGCCGGGTGTGTCGGACACCACGATCGGCTCCTTGCCGAGCGAGCGGGCGAACTCGAGGGAGGCGGAGAGCGTCGCGTTGGCGGTCTCCGCGCCCCGGACCACCTCCAGCAGCCGCATCAGGTGGACGGGGTTGAAGAAGTGCAGCCCCACCACCCGCTCCGGCCGCCCCGTCGCCGCGGCGATGCGGGAAACGCTGAGCGACGAGGTGTTCGTGGCCAGCACGGCGTGGGCGGGCGCTTCGCGATGTAGCCGCCGGAAGAGGTCGCTCTTGAGCTCCAGGCTCTCCGGGATCGCTTCGATGACCAGCCCCGCGTCCCGGACAGCCTCGCGCAGCTGGGACGCGCCGAACAGGTGCCCGATGGCCGTGTCGCGTTCGGCCGCCGACACCTTCCCCCGTTCGACTCCTTTTTCAAGCACGGCGCGGATGCGGCCGAGCGCCGCGTCCACCCCCCCAGAGCGTGAATCGAACAGGAAGGTGTCGTACCCCGCCATGGCGCAGACCTGCGCGATCCCGGCTCCCATGGTGCCCGCGCCGACCACCGCCACCGTCTCCACCGTGAAATTGCCCAGCGACCGAGAAGACATTCTGGGGTCAGGCTCCGGTGAAGATCGGGGGACGCCGCTCGTGGAACGCGGCGATTCCTTCGCGCACGTCCGAAGAGCGGAAGCAGCGCAGCTGTGCCTCTGCCTCCACCGCCATCATCTCCTCCAGTTCCGCGTCGGGAGAGCGCCACAGGCTCCGCTTCGCGGCGGCCATGGCGAGCGGCGGCTTCGCGGTGAGTTCGTCCGCGAGCCGCTGCACCTCGTCGGGGAACCGTTCGTCGGGGACCACTCGCTCGAAGAGTCCGATCCGCTCCGCCTCCTCCGCGGCAACCATTCGCCCGGACAGGATCAGCTCCGAGGCGCGTCCGGCGCCCACCAGCCTGGGAAGCCGGTAGGTGGCGCCCCAGTCCGGGTGCAGGCCGATCCGGTTGAAGGTAAAGCCGATCGAGGCGCGGCTGGAGGCGATCCGCAGGTCGCATGCGATCGCGAGCGACGCGCCCGCGCCCGCCGCGGGACCGTTCACCGCGGCAACGACGGGGCAGGGGAGGGACCGCAGCCGACGGACCACCCGGGTTCCCGCGGACACCAGTTCGGCGAAGGCCTCCTCGTCGCCGCGGGCGAGCAGGTCGGAGATGACCTCGACGTCGGCGCCCGCGCAGAAGCCCCGCCCGGCGCCTCCGATGACGACGACCCGCGTTGCCCGGTCGTCGGCGGCGCACTCCAGCGCCTGGAGGAGGTCGTCGCGCATGGTGCCCGCGAAGGCATTGAGCCGCTCGGGCCGGTTCAGCGTGATCCAGGCCGTGCCGTTCTCCGTCCGGAAGCGGATCGCCGCGTCGCCGCCCTGGGGGGAGTGCACCCTCTACTCCTCCCGCTCGACGACTATGGCGATCCCCTGGCCCACGCCGATGCACAGGGTGGCGACGCCGAACCGGAGCTGCCGCCGACGCATCTCGTGGACCAGCGTGGTCAGGATGCGCGCACCGGAGGAGCCGAGCGGGTGCCCCGACGCGACCGCGCCGCCGGACACGTTTACGCGGTCCGGATCGAGCCCCAGCTCCCGGATGCACGCGACTGACTGCGCGGCGAACGCCTCGTTCAGCTCCACCAGACCCAGCTCCGCGACCGACACTCCCGCGCGCGCCAGCGCCTTGCGCACGGCCGGTACGGGCCCGATTCCCATGCGGTCGGGCTCCACTGCGGCTACCGCGGTTGCGACCACTCGGGCAAGCGGATGCCTGCCTAGGCGCCGCGCCACGTCCCCGGAGGTGACCAGCAGCGCGGACGCGCCGTCGTTGAGACCGGAGGCATTGCCCGCGGTCACCGTTCCTTCCCGCCGAAACGCTGGCTTCAGGGCGGCGAGGCTCTGCGCGCTGGTGTCCGGGCGGGGGTGCTCGTCCTCCTCGACGCGCAGAGGCGGCCCGCGGCGTCGGGGAACCTCGACGGGTGCGATCTCGCCGCGGAAGTGACCCGCCGCCGCCGCGGCAGCGGCCCGCTGCTGGCTGGCGAGCGCGAACGCGTCCTGCTCCTCCCGGGAAATGCCGAACTCCTCCGCGATCCGTTCCGCCGTTTCGCCGAGCGACACCGTCCATTCGGCGGGCATCCGCGGGTTGACGAAGCGCCACCCCAAAAGCGAGTCCGCCGTTTCCGGCACGCCGCGCGGGTACGCCTGCTCCGGCTTCAACATCACCCACGGGGCGCGGGACATGCTCTCCACGCCGCCGGCGACGAAGGTCTCGCCCTCACCGGCGCGGATGGCGTGCGCCGCTGAGATCACCGCCTGCAGGCCGGAGCCGCACAGGCGGTTCACCGTCTGCCCGGGAACCGAAACCGGGAGGCCGGCGAGCAGCGCCGCCATACGCGCCACGTTGCGGTTGTCCTCCCCCGCCTGGTTCGCACAGCCGAAGATCACGTCGTCGATGCTCTCCGGCTCCACTCCGGTACGCTCGACGAGCGCCCGGATCACTCCCGCCGCAAGGTCGTCCGGTCGCACGCCGGCGAGGGCGCCGCCGTGCCGCCCGACGGGGGTGCGGCAGGCGTCCAGAATCAGCGCGTCTTGCATCCCCCTAGCCGAGGCTGACCCAGACGCTCTTCACCTGCGTGTACATCTCCAGCGCGTGCCGTCCCAGCTCCCGCCCATAACCGGACTGCTTGTAGCCGCCGAAGGGCGAGGCGGTGTCCAGGTTGTGGTAAGTATTCACCCACACCGTACCCGCCTTGAGCGCGTGCGCGGCACGGTGCGCCTTGCCCACGTCGCGCGTCCACACGGCGGCGGCCAGCCCGTATTCGCTGTCGTTGGCCATGCGGATCGCCTCGTCCGCATCGTCGAAGGTCGTGATGGCGAGCACGGGTCCGAAGATCTCTTCCCGCGCGATGGTCATCTCGGGGCGGACGCCGGTGAAGATCGTGGGCTGGAGAAAGAAGCCCCCGCCGTCGCCGACGTGGGCACGCTCGCCGCCGAGCACCAGCTCCGCGCCCTCGCGCTTGCCGGCGTCGATGTAGCCGAGCACCCGGTCCAGTTGCTCCTGCGACACCAGCGGCCCGAGACGCGTCTTCGGGTCGAGCGGATCGCCCGGCTTCATCCCCGCGGCACGGGCAGCCAACCTTTCCACGAACTCGTCGCGGATGGATGCTTCCACCAGGAGCCGCGAGCCGGCGGTGCACGCCTGGCCGCCGTTGTAGAAGATCGCCATCGCCGCACCGCGCACCGCCGCGTCCAGATCGGCGTCCGCAAAGACGATGTTCGGGCTCTTGCCGCCCAGCTCCAGCGATACCCGCTTCAGCGTGCCCGACGCTTCCCGCGCGATGATCCGCCCGACTTCGGTCGAGCCGGTGAAAGCGACCTTGTCCACGTCCGGGTGGCGCACCAGCGCGGCGCCGGCCGTTTCTCCGAAGCCGGGCACCACGTTGAGCACCCCGGCGGGGAGGCCGACTTCGGCGGCGATCCGCGCAAGCTCCAGCGCGGTGAGCGGCGTCTGCTCCGCCGGCTTGAGCACCACCGTGTTGCCGCACGCCAGCGCCGGCGCCACCTTCCACGCCGCCATCTGCAGCGGGTAGTTCCACGGGATGATCTGTCCGCACACCCCTACCGGCTCGCGCCGGGTGTAGTTGAGGTACGGACCCGGGACGGGGATGGTCTCCCCCTCGACCTTGTCGGCCCACCCGGCGTAGTAGCGAAAGCAGTCGATCGCCTCCTTGACGTCGATGGCGCGAGCCTCGCGCACCGGCTTGCCGTTGTCCATCGTTTCGAGCCGGGCGAGCTCGCCGGCACGCGCCTCGATGCCGTCGGCGATCCGGTACAGGACCCTGCCGCGCTCCCGCGCCGACATCCCGGCCCAGCCCCTGTCATCCAGCGCCCGTCGCGCCGCCGCCACCGCGCGGTCCACGTCCTCCGCGTCTGCGGCGGCCACCTCGGCGAGCTGCTTTCCGGTGGACGGGTTGACGGTCGGGAACCGCTCGCCCGAAGCGGCGTCTCGCCAGTCGCCGTCGATGAAGAGCCGGCCCGCGGGCAGCGTATCTGCCGGCGGGTCGCTCATCTACCCGCGAAGGTGGCCTTGCGCTTCTCCACGTAGGCGGTCAACCCCTCCTTGGCGTCCTCGGAGTTGAAGAGTGCTGCCTGAAGCTCCCGCTCCAGCGCCAGTCCTTGCTCCAGCGGAAGCTGGCCGCCGGTCTGGCAGGCGCGCTTGATGTTGCCGACGGCCATGGAGGCACGCGCCGGACGGGTGAACTGGCGCGCATACTCCATCACCTGCTGCAGAAACACTTCCTGGCTCGCCGCATCCATCACCTTGTTGACGATGTTGAGGCGCTCCGCCTCGTCGAAGTCGGTGTTCACGCCCTCAACCATCATCTGGATCGCCCGGGAGTGGCCGACGAGGCGGGTGAGTCGCTGGGTGCCGCCCGTGCCGGGGAGAACGCCCAGCGCAACCTCCGGCAGCCCGACCTTGCCGGCACCGCGCCGCGCGATCCGCAGGTCGGCCGCCATCGCGATCTCAAGACCCCCGCCCACCGTGTGGCCGTTGAGCGCGGCGATCACCAGCTTGGGCGTATGCTCCAGCCGGAGCAGTGTCTCGTTCGCGTGCAGGCAGAAGTAGTACTTCCAGGTGGGGTCCGCCTCGGAAAGCATGTTGATGTTCGCACCCGCACAGAAGAACTTTTCACCCTTGCCGGTGATCACGATCACGTCGGCCTCGGTGTCGAAGCGCGCCCGGAGGATGGCCGCGTCCAGCTGGCGCATCATTTCGTGCGTGTACGTGTTGGCAGGCGGGTCGTCCAAGGTGAAGAGGGCGACCCGGTCGTGGACCTCATACTGCACCAGCGTCTGATCCGCCATACGTGTTCCGTGGGTAGAAGTGTCGGGTTGCTTCAGGATACGTCGCCCTCCGTGCTCCAGATGGAGGGGTTGTCGTCGCCGGGCGCGGCTTCGCTCGCCCCTGCGGGGACTCGGCCGCCGTTGCCGAGATAGCCGCCGAGGAAGAGCTGGCTCAGCTCGTCTGCGAGCGCGGTGACGGCGAGGTCACGATCGGGACGGTACCAGTTGTACAGCCAGTTCATCATCCCGAACAGAGCGAACGTAGCGGCGCGCATCTCGGGCACCGGCTTGGGGCGGAGGTCGTGAAGGATCTCCATCGCGGTCTCCGACAGGCGGCGCTTCTTCGCGTTCACGCGGCCGCGCAGCTCGCCGGTCAGCGAGTCCGCCTCATGGGACAGCACCTTCATCTCCGCCATGTTGCCGACAAAGAAGCGGAGGTGGTTCTCGATCAGGAGGCGGATGCGGCGGTGCGGATCCCGCACCCCTCCCAGCAGCTCTTCCAGACGCGCGAGCAGGGTGCCGAAGGCATGGTCCTGGATCAGGAAGAGCAGCTCTTCCTTGCTGTCGAAGTAGTAGTACAGACCCGAAAGGCTGACCCCCGTCTCGCGGGCGATGTCGCGGATGCTCGCCCGATGGTACCCCTTCTCGGCGAAGATGGCGGCCGAAGCCCGGAGGATGCTCTCCAGCTTCGCATCGTACGCGGTGCGTTCCTCGCGCATGGAGGCAGGGGGTTGGGGGCAGGTCTCGAACGAACGCTCCAACCTACGGGGGCTCCGGAACGGGTGTCAAGGCGGATCTTCCGAGTGGTACGACGTGTTCCCCGGGGCTATTGTTCTGGAATGCCCCGACAATTACCTTGGTGGGTGGCCGCCCGGATGGCGAAATTGGTATACGCAGCAGACTCAAAATCTGCCGCCCGCAAGGGCTTGTCGGTTCGATTCCGACTCCGGGCACTACGCGGACCATCGAGG
>JALZKG010000198.1 GCA_030859365.1 Gemmatimonadota bacterium | reverse complement strand
TGATTGATGATCGCGTCAATGGCGACGGCCGTCTTGCCGGTGCCGCGGTCCCCGATGATCAATTCGCGCTGTCCGCGTCCGATGGGGATCAGCGCGTCGATCGCCTTCACACCGGTCTGCATCGGCTCGGCGACGGGCTGGCGCAGCACGATGCCGGGCGCAACCACATCGACCTGCCGCCGCGCGACGCCGCGGATCGGGCCCTTGCCGTCGATCGGCTCGCCGAGCGAGTCGACCACCCGACCGAGGAACTCCGGACCGACGGGCATGTCCATGACACGTCCGGTGCGGCGGACCTGGTCGCCCTCCTGCAGCGCGGTCCAGTCGCCCATGATCACGGCGCCGATGTTGTCTTCTTCAAGGTTGAGCGCCAGCGCCGCGACGGTCTCGCCGCTTTCGGAGGAGGTCACCTCCAGCAGCTCGCTCGACATGGTGCCGGCGAGCCCGTAGACACGGGCGATCCCATCCTTGACCTCCAGCACCTCGCCGACCTGCTCACCCTGAAGCTCTTCTTCGTACTGCTCGATCTCAGCGAGCAGCACGTTCTTGATCTCGCTCGCGCGGAGCTGCGTATCAAGCGTCGCCATATCGTCTTTGTCCTTTCGCGTCCAGCGCCGGGGCGCTGGCACAGACACGTGGAACCAAGGATACCATCATCTTCCGACCCCCGCCCCGCCCGATCAGGCCGCGGCGGGGGCACCACCCAGCTCCGCACGGAGCAACTGCTGCTTCAGCGACGCGATGCGCCGCCGCATGGAACCGTCAAGAATCTGGTCCCCCACGCGGACCACCACGCCGCCGATCATTCCGGGGTCCGTTTCCCAGGTCGGGATGACGCGCTTGCCGAGCCTGCGCTCCAGGGCAGCGATCACCTCCTGGCGAAGCCGAGGGTCCGGGGCGTTCGGAAGGGTGATGCGGGCTCGCACCTGGCCGTACAGCTCGTCGACCAGCTCCCCGTAGGCGGCGGCGATCTCGCGCAGCACCCCCTGGCGGCGCTTCTCCACCACCACCAGAAGGAAGCGGAGCAGCATCTCGGGGATGCGGCCCCTGAAGGACGCACGCAGGGCGTGCTTCTTCGCCTCGGCGTCCACGCGGGGTGTGTCGAGGAACTCCCGGATGCGCGGCTCGTCGTCCAGCAGGTCGGCGACCTCGGCGATCCCGCGCGCGAACTCGTCGACGCCCTCGTGTCGCTGCGCGAGGGCGAGCAGCGTTTCGGCGTAGCTGCGGGCTACAAGGGAGGAACGCACGCGCTCAGACTCCCGCCGGAACGGGGGCGCTCCCGTCCAGCTCACCGAGGTACTCCAGCACCAGACGGCGGTTGTCGTCGCCCGAAAGGTTGCGGCCGATCAGCTTTTCGGCGGCCGCCATCGCGATCTCGACGGCCTCTCGCCGCACCGCCTCGACGGCGCGGTCGCGCTCCTGGTCGATCTCGCGCCGGGCACGTAGGAGCATCTCCTCCTGCTCGCGGCGCGTTTCGGTGAGCATCTGCTCGCGGGCGCGCTCCGCGGCGGTCCGGCTCTCCGCGAGAACTTCCTGGGCCTGGACGCGGCTCTGCTCCAGCTGGCTGCGGTGCTCCGCCAGCACCGCCTCCGCGGCGGCGCGGTCGCGGGCGGCGGCGGCAATCATCTCCTCGATCGCTCGCTCGCGGGCCTCGACGGCGCCGAGGATGGAGGGGTAGGCCAGCTTGTACAGCACTCCCAGGACGACAAGAAAGATCACGACCGTCCATACCATCAGGCCGCTGTTGATGGCGAGCAGCCCGCCCTCCTCCGCCGCGAAGGCGGGGGAGGCGGTGGTCAGGAGGAGCAGCGAAGCCAGGCGCAGGGGCGTTTTCATCGTCGGTTCGTCAGTACGCGGGCCGCACGGGGAAAGGTCCGGGGGTGGGAAGGTCCCACCCCCGGGGAACAGCTTCAGCGGGTCACGGCGGCGAAAACGCCGGACTGGATCAGGAACATCACCACCAGTGCGAACAGGGCGGCGCCTTCGATCAGCGCGGCGAGAATGATCGCGCCCGTCTGGATGTTGCCGGCCACCTCGGGCTGGCGGGCCATCCCCTCCATCGCCCCACGGCCGATCAACCCGATGCCGATGCCGGCGCCGATCAGGACCAGGCCGGCCCCGATGGCGGCACCGAGAAGACCGTTGCCGAGAAACGCGTTTGCTGCTTGAGCTGCCTGCATCGAACCTTCTCCGGTTTCGATGTGAATCGAGTCGGGCACCGCTCCGTTCGGCCAGGCCGTTCGCGCTACAAGACCCGGGGGTCACGCGCGTTCCCCGGGCGCCCATCTCCCGGGTACAGTACGACGCGGAGGGAGCCGGTCCGCGCCGGTGGCGACGCGCTAGTGCGCGTGCCGGATCAGACCGATGAAGACGCTCGTCAGCAGGGCGAAGATGTACGCCTGCAGAAATGCCACGAACAACTCCAGAAAGGTGATCGCGACGGCCATCACCACCGGGGCGAACGCGATCGCGAAGCTCCCGAAAACGAAGATCAGGCTGATGATGGCGAGCAGCAGGATATGGCCCGCCGTCATGTTGGCGAAGAGACGGATGGCCAGCGCCGTCGGCTTCACGACTTTGCCGAGCAGCTCCACCGGCGTCATGATCAACGCCATCACCGGGATCAGCGGCTTTGGAAGCCCGTGCGGGATGTAGACGATGGTGCCCAGATACCCCCTGGGCCCGAGCGCCCGCATTCCGGCGTACTCGATGGTCACGAAGGCCATCAGCGCCAGCGCCGCGGTCACCGAGATGTTCCCGGTGGCGGTAGCCCCCCAGGGCAGCAGGCCGAGCAGGTTGGAAACCAGGATGAAGAAGAAAAGCGTGGTCACGAAGGGGACAAACCTGTCGCCTCCGTGGCCGATGTTCGGCATGATCACCTTGTCGCGGAGAAAAAGGACCGCCGCCTCGATCACGTTGTG
>JALZKG010000181.1 GCA_030859365.1 Gemmatimonadota bacterium | reverse complement strand
GTCATGGACGCTGCGTGGAAGAGGAAACCCCTACTGGCAACGAAACGGATTGTCGTCGATGTTCGCATTGCTGAGGTTCACCCGGATCGAATCCCCCGCCCGGATGCGGACCCGGTGGAGCCAGCTCCACCGGGTCCCGTTCGCCGTCGCTTCCGCCCACAGCCGGTACCGTCCGGCCGGGACGCTGTCGATGGCGAACCGCGCCTCGGGGCTGGTGGTGACCGTGCGCCGGGAGCGGCCACCCAGGACCCGCTCCCTCTCCTGCCACGCCCGTTCGGAGGCGTTCCGGACGCCGATCGAGTCGCCCGTCTGCCGCCGACGCGCGAGCTCGCGGTCCCGCTCGACGCAGATGCGGGCGAGGACGGAGTCGATCTCGGCGTTCTCCCTGACGAGTCGCACCGCGATGCCGACGAGGTTGATCTCCTCGCCGGAATCCAGCACGAGATACGCGTCGCCGACGATCTTTCCCGCGCCGGGAGACCCGGCGGAGCAGGCGGCCGTCCCCAGCGCAAGGAGCACGGAAACGGTGCTGTGGATGGGTTTCATGTCGTAAGCCTCCCGGTGGTGAAGCTGCTCCCTTTCACGGCCGCGCCACTCCCCTGCGAGGCGATCTCGCGTACGTGATCCCGCTGAAGATGGTAGATCCACCCACCGAGAAGGCCCGCTCCCCACAGCAACAGGAGCTGGGCGAGGCTCGCGCCCCATGCAACCTGGAAGCCACGCACCCCCTCGACCGCCGCGGACAGGAGCCCGCACTCCAGGATCAGCCGCGGCGCCACCGCGCGGAAGGCGAGCTCGCGTCGGCTGCGGATCTCCGCCAGCAGGTAGCCCACGACCGTCAGTGCGGCGACCGACTCCAGCAGGTACAGCTGCTCGGCGGTGCCGAGGGCTTCCACCCGTCCGGAAAAGCCGACCCACCACGTCCACGGCGAAGCGCCGCGAGCGAGCGGGACGAGCATCATCGCGGCGAAATAAGCTCCCAGCCAGGGCGCGGCCCCCCGGAGGGTCCGTACCTCGAAGCGACGCTCAGGGGTCCGCTGGCTCCTCCCCAGGCGTGCCGCCTCGGCGCCGGCGGCGGCGGAGACGGCGAGGATGGCGGCTCCGCCCAGGATCGGTTGAGATGCAAGCGTGGGAAAGGCTCCAACCAGCATCCACCCCGCGGCCACCCCCGCCACACCACGGGGCGACAGGGCCCCGGCGGGACCGAAGTGATGATGCTGCAGGGCGGCGAGAACGCGCCCTCCGAACAGGCCCACGAAGAGGAGCGGAAGCATCCCCAGCGGTTCGGCCCCGGCCGCCATGCTGGTCAGCCAGAGGAGCGGGACGAGCAGATACACGATCCCCATCAGCGGCAGCTCCAGCGAAAGCCGGCCGATCAGGCGCGCGTTGAGATGGATCCGCTGGGCGGCGAGCCGCTGCAGCGACGCCCCCGCCCCTGCACCGGCTCCGTTCGCGAGCACATCGATCAGCGAGGTGTATCGCTCGCCCTCGAAAAGCTGCGCCGTCTCGATCAGGCCGCTGAGCAGCACCCCCAGCATCCACACCTGGGCGGGAGAGGGGGACTGCTGCGACGGACGCGTCAGCGGATACAGGAACCCCAGCGGCACGAAGAGCAGGACGTTCGCGACCACGTCGAACCACCCGCCGCTCAACAGGACCCGCAGATCCTCCGGGGTGGAGAAGCGGAAGGGGGCGAGGGTGATTACCAGGATCACCCCCAGGTAGTAGAACAGGAGCACCAGGCTGAACCGCGCCCCGGTGGGTGGAGTCGAGGGCCCCGGAGCGCCGTGCCCCCGCGCCGTGCGTTGTGCTGCCTCGATCACGAGCGTTTCGGTTCGGGGGAGGAAGTGCACGGGAAGCTGCCGGGGAGTCCCGGCACACGAGAGCGATCGATGAAGCGGGGCGGTGCGCCACCCCCGCGACTTCAGCGGATGCGCAGCGGAATTCCGCTCACCAGGAGGATCACCTCCTCTGCGTCGGCGGCGAGACGCGCGTTGGCGCGACCCAGCGCGTCGCGGTACCAGCGCCCCAGCTCGGTGGGAGGGTGCACCCCCATCCCCACCTCGTTGGTCACCACCAGGGTGGTTCCCTCGCGGGCGAGCGCCGCGTCGCGAAGCGCCCCGGCCTCCGCGGCCACGGCTGCCGCGACCCCCTTCTCCCCTTCCCCGGCGGCGGCGAGCAGCGCGTTGGAGGCGAGCAGGGTGAGGC
>JALZKG010000150.1 GCA_030859365.1 Gemmatimonadota bacterium | reverse complement strand
CCGTTATATCGGGCTCGGTTGAGGGAGGGCTGGGCGCGGGGTTCTGGGCGCGGCTCGTGGGGGTGCTCGGGGTGTACGTCGTGCTGGTGCTCTGGGGGGTGCCGCGGCTGGGCCGCTGGTTCTTTCGGAATATCCCCAGCCAGGCGCCGGCGGAGTTCGTCTTTATGATGGTGGTGCTCTTCGGCTCGGCGTATCTCGCGGGGCTGGCGGGTGCGCAGCCGATCATCGGCGCCTTCCTCGCGGGATTGACGCTGAACCGGCTGATCCCGCTCCAGAGCCCGCTGATGAACCGGGTGCGCTTCGTCGGCAACGCACTCTTCATCCCCTTCTTTCTGATCTCGGTCGGGATGCTGGTGGACGTGCGGGTGCTCGCCGGGAGCGCGCGCGTCTGGATCATCGCCGGGACCCTGATCGTGCTGGTGAACCTCGGCAAGCTCGCCGCGGCGCTGGTGTCGCAGCGGATCTTCCGCTACAGCACGGACGAGGGGGTGCTGATGTTCGGGCTGTCGGTCCCGCAGGCGGCGGCGACGCTCGCCGTCACCTTCGTGGGGCTGGAGATCGGCCTGTTCGACGAGATGGTCGTCAACGGCGTGATCCTGATGATCCTGGTCACGGTGCTGGTGGGGCCCTCGCTGGTGGAGCGCTTCGGGAGGCGGGTGGCGCTCCGGGAGGAGCAGAAGCCGTACGACGCCGCGCAGGCGCCGCAGCGGATCCTGATCCCCATCTCCAACCCGGCCACCTCCGACGCCCTGATGGACCTGGCCTTCATGATCCGCGGAGCGAAGTCGGAGGAGCCGCTCTACCCGCTGATGGTGGTGCGGGAGGAGGGGGAGGACGCCTCCGCGCAGGTGGCCGAGGCGGAGAAGATGCTGGGGCACGCCGTGATCCACGCGGCGGGCGCCGAGGTCCCGGTGGTCCCCCTGACGCGGATGGACCGCAACATCGCGACCGGGATCGCGCGGGGGATCGCGGAAACGCGCACCTCCACGGTCGTGATCGGCTGGGACGGGCGGGTGGGCGGCGGGCACGGGGTGTTCGGCACGGTGCTGGACCAGCTCCTGGAGCAGAGCAGGCAGCTGGTGCTGGTGGTCAAGCTCGGCCACCCGCTGAACACGACCAAGCGGCTGGTGCTGGTGCTCCCCGGCGCCATCGACCACAACCCGGGCTTCTGGGGAGCGCTGACCACCGCGAAGACGCTCGCCGCCGAGCTGGGTGCGGGGATCCTGGGGCTGGTGGTCGGCGGCGTGGCCGAACGGTACGGGCAGCTTTGCGATGGAATCAAGCCGCAGGTCCCCTCCTCGTGGGAGGCGATCCCCCGGTGGGGGATGCTCCTCCCGGAGCTGCGCGGGCGGCTTCGCCCGGACGACCTGGTGGTGGTGATGAGCGCCCGCCGCGGCACGCTGGCCTGGCATTCGCGGCTGGAGCGGCTTCCGGGGCAGCTCGCCCGGCTTGTTCCCGAAAGCTTCATCATCATGTACCCGTCGCAGATCCAGCCCGCGGCGGTGGAGTCCGGGTCCGGGAGCATCGTCCCGCGGGCGCTCGGGCCCGAGCGGGTGGTGGCCGATCTCGGCGCCCCGAGCTTCGAGAGTGCGGTGCGGACGCTGCTCGCCACCACCTTCGCCGGCGAGCCCGGCATGCTGGAGCGGGTCTCCGAAACCCTGGTGCGCAGCCAGCGGGACCGCTCCACCGAGATCCTGCCGGGAGTGGTGGTGCCCCACGCGCGGGTGCGCGGCCTCGCCGAACCCCTGCTCTTTCTGGGCGCCAGCCGGGAGGGAGTCCGCTTTCCACATACGTCGGAGCCGGCGCGCCTGATCTTTCTGCTGCTGAGCCCGGAGGAGCGCCCCGCCGAGCATCTGGAGCAGCTGGCGGAGATCGCCAGGCTGGTCGGGAGCCCCCGCCGGGTGGCGGAGCTGCTGGAGTGCCGCTCCGCCGAGGATCTGATCGCATCTCTGGGAGAACAACATGCTCGCGTCTGACGCCGCTCTCACGGCCGTCCTGCCGTCCCCCGATTCGGTTCGCGCCGCCATGGAGCGGGTACGCGGGGTGGCGCACCGAACCCCGGTCTTCACCTCGCGCACCCTGGACGAGCGGAGCGGAGCCCGGGTCTTTCTGAAGTGCGAGAATCTGCAGCGTGGCGGCGCCTTCAAGTTCCGTGGCGCCTTCAACGCCCTGTCGCGACTGGACGACGCGGAGCGAGGCGCCGGGGTGGTCGCCTTCTCCTCCGGCAACCACGCCGGCGCCGTCGCCCTCGCGGGGAAGCTGCTGGGGATCCACGCCACCCTGGTGATGCCGGACGACGCACCTCCCCCGAAGCTGGCAGCCACCCGCGGCTACGGCGCCGAGGTGGTGCTCTACGACCGCCACACCGCGGACCGGGAGGCGCTGGCGGAGAGCCTGCGACAGGAGCGTGGGCTCACCTTGATCCCGCCCTACGACCACCCCGACGTGATCGCGGGGCAGGGGACCGCCGCGCTGGAGCTGCTGGAGGAAACCGGTCCGCTGGACGTGCTGCTCGTCCCCTGCGGCGGCGGCGGGCTGCTCGCGGGG
>JALZKG010000145.1 GCA_030859365.1 Gemmatimonadota bacterium | reverse complement strand
CGACATCGACAAGCGCACGGTGGACTTCGCGCCCAACTTCGACGATCGGCTGGAGGAGCCGACGGTGCTGCCCGCGCGTGCACCGAACCTGCTCGTCAACGGATCGTCGGGGATCGCCGTGGGGATGGCGACGAACATCCCCCCGCACAACCTGCGCGAGGTGGTGGACGCCTGCGTCCACCTGATGGACAACCCGGAGTGCACCGTCGACGACCTCCGCCAGTTCGTCCGCGGACCGGACTTCCCCACCGGGGGCTTCGTGTACGGCCGCGAGGGGATGAACGAGGCGTACGAGACCGGCCGCGGGCGCGTTATCATGCGCGCGCGCGTGGACGTGGAGGAGCGGGACGGCGGCAAGGGGGAACGGATCGTGATCCGCGAGATCCCCTTCATGGTCAACAAGACCCGCCTGATCGAGCAGATCGCCGAGTTGGCGCGCGACAAGAAGGTGGAGGGGATCGCGGATCTGCGCGACGAGTCCGACCGCGAAGGGATGCGGGTGGTGGTGGACCTGAAGCGCGACGCGATCCCCAACATCGTGCTCAACCATCTGTTCAAACACACGCAGATGCAGAGCACCTTCGGGGTGATCATGCTCGCGCTGGTGGACGGCGTGCCCCGGGTGCTCAACCTGAAGCAGATGCTCCACTACTTCGTGGAGCATCGCCACGAGGTGGTCGTCCGCCGTACGCAGTACGAGCTGCAGAAGGCGGAGGAGCGCGAGCACATCCTGGAAGGGCTCAAGATCGCCGTCGACAACATCGACGAGGTGATCGCCATCATCCGCGGCTCCGAAACCACGCAGGAGGCGGGTGCGGCCCTCCGGGAGCGCTTCACCCTCAGCGAACGCCAGTCGGACGCCATCCTGAACATGCGGCTGGCGAAGCTGACCGGGCTGGAGATCGAGCAGCTGGAGGCGGAACTGGCCGAGGTGCGCGCCACGATCGCGGACCTGCGCGACATCCTCGCGTCGCGCGAGCGGCGGGTCGGGATCATCCAGGACGAGCTGCGCGAAGTCGCCGACAAGTACGGTGACGCGCGCCGCACCGAGATCATGGGCGACGCGGGCTCCTTCTCTCACGAGGACCTGATCGCCGACGAGGAGATGGTGATCACCGTCTCCCACACCGGCTACATCAAACGCGTCCCGGTGGACACCTACCGGATGCAGGGGCGCGGCGGACGGGGGATCTCCGGGATGGGGACCAAGGAAGAGGACTGGGTGGAGCACGTCTTCCTCGCCAGCACCCACGACTACCTGATGTTCTTTACCCGTCAGGGGCAGTGCTACTGGCTCAAGGTGTACGAGATCCCGGTGACCGCGCGCGCCAGCCGGGGCAAGCCGATCGTGAACCTGATCAACCTGGGGCCGAAGGAGAAGATCGCCTCGCTGGTTCCGGTGCGGGAGTTCAGCCACGATCGTGCCCTGATGTTCGCCACCCGCCGCGGAGTGGTGAAGAAGACGGCGCTTTCCGCCTACGGAAACCCGCGCTCGGTCGGGCTCAACGCCATCAACATCCTTGCGGATGACGAGCTGATCGACGTCCGCCTGGTCGACGAGTCGTGCAACGTGATCCTCGCCACCCGCGAGGGGATGGCGATCCGCTTCAAGGAGGGCGACGTTCGCGAGATGGGACGCGCCACCACCGGCGTTCGCGGGATCACCCTTTCGAGCTCCGACGTGGTGATCGGGATGGGGGTGGTGAACGACGGGACCACCCTGCTGGTGGTCAGCGAGCGGGGGATGGGGAAGCGCACCGGGGTGGAGGAGTACCGGTTGCAGCGCCGCGGCGGCAAGGGGGTGATCAACCTCCGCACCACTCCGAAGACGGGGAAGGTCGTTTCCATCCGCGAGGTGCTCCCCGGCGACGAGCTGGTGGTGATCACCCGCGCCGGGGTGATCAACCGCCAATCGGTGGACGGGATCCGGACCATCGGCCGCAACACGCAGGGGGTTCGCCTGGTCAACCTGGACGCCGGCGACGTGGTGATGGACGTGGCCCGTATGGTCAACGAAGAGGCGGTGGTGGAGGAAGCGCTGGAGGCGGGCGGCGCCGCCCCCGAGGCGTTGCCGCCGCTGGAGGGAGTGGGAAGCGGCGAAGCATAGCTCGCCCGCCGCGGGAGCGCGCGGGGCGCTCCTGCGGCGTGCTTGGGACACCGGGTGGGGCCGGGGCGCCCCGTGTCGGTGCCTCGAAGGATGGGGAAAGCGCGTGCTTGCTTGACTTTGGGGGCACGCGACGCCTGGCCTGAGACTTGCTGACCGCCAGCATAACATGATGCCGTCCCCGGGCCGTGGTCGCGGCCGGAACGGCATCGACACCCTCTTCGCGGCCATTCACCCGTCCATGCCCATTCCGGACCCAACCATCTTCGTCGCGGACGACAACGTCGCGATCCTGCAGGGTTTGAAGCGCGCGCTTTCCGCC
>JALZKG010000273.1 GCA_030859365.1 Gemmatimonadota bacterium | reverse complement strand
GCCCGTGGGAGCGCCGCCCGCCTGCAGGATTCCGAGCAGCTCGTTCACCCCGACGGTGTCCCCCTCGCTCTTGGCAATCTCCCCCAGCGTACCGGTCACCCCGGCGGCCACCTCCACCGTGATCTTGTCGGTTTCCAGCTCGACCAGCACCTCGTCCTTGGCGACCGCGTCGCCCGGCTGCTTGGTCCAGCGCCCGACGGTCGCTTCGACGACGGATTCCCCGAGCGGGGGTACACGGATCTCAACCGACATGGGGGTTTCCGCTCCCGGATCTTGAGTGTTGAAAGTTGCTGGAGGTCATGCGCGCTGCGCCCTGCGTGCTCGGCCCGGAGGGGCCGGCGCGTCGCTCCACGCCGTGGTGACGATCCGCGCCTGCTCCGCGTTGTGCCGGTGCGCGAACCCTTCCGCGGGGCTGGCGCGCTCGGGCCGTCCTACGTACCGCACGCCGAGATCTCCCGCGAGATCGCGCAGCCGGGGCTCCGCGTAGCTCCACGCGCCCATGTTGCGGGGCTCCTCCTGCGCCCAGACGATTTCGCGCAGCGCGGGAAGGCCGGCGACCATCTCCCGTAGCGCGTCCGCGGGGAAGGGGTACAGCTCCTCCACGCGGGCGATTGCCACGCGGTCCGCGTCCACGATGGCGGCGCGCTCCGCCCGCTGCTCCTCCGTGCTCCCCACCAGGTCGACGTAGACCTTGCCGCTGCACAGCAGCAGGCGGGTGACGCCCTCGGCGCCGCCGTCCGGAATCGGGTCCCGGAGCAGCGGCTCGAAGCGCCCCTCGGCGAGCTGCTCCAGCCGAGCCGCGGCGAGCGGGTGGCGGAGCAGGCTCTTGGGTGACATCACGATCAGCGGCCTCGGCACCGTCTTCATCAGCCCTGCCTGCCTCCGCAGCAGGTGGAAGTACTGCGCGGCGGTGCTCGGGTAGACCACCCGCAGGTTGTCCTCGGCGGCGAGCTGGAGAAAGCGTTCCAGGCGCGCGCTGGAGTGTTCCGGTCCCTGCCCCTCGTAGCCGTGGGGAAGGAGCATCACCAGGCTGGAGGTTTGCTCCCACTTCTGTTCTCCCGCGGCGATGAACTGGTCCAGCATCACCTGAGCCCCGTTGACGAAGTCGCCGAACTGGGCCTCCCACAGGACGAGCACCTGCGGATCCGCGACGGAGTACCCGTACTCGAAGCCCACCACCGCCATCTCGGAGAGCGGGGAGTTGTACACCTCGAACGACGCACGCGCCCCGGCGAGCTGCCCCAGCACGTCCAGCCGCTCGCCGGTTTCCGCGTCGTGGAGCACCAGATGGCGGTGGCTGAACGTCCCCCGCTCGGCGTCCTGGCCGCTGAGGCGGACCGGCGTCCCCTCCGACAGCAGCGAGGCGAAGGCGAGCGCCTCGGCGTGGCCCCAGTCGATCCCGCCCTCCGGCCCCAGTGCATCGGCGCGGCGCTGGAGCACCTTTTCGAGCCGCGGGTTGGGGGTGAACCCTTCCGGGCGGCGGAGCAGCGCCGCGTTCAACTCCCGAAGCGCGCCCTGATCGACCGCCGTTTCGGGCGCGCTCTGAGCCGCCCCGTTGCGCGATGGACCCTCCAGGGGAACGCCCCCCTCGTCGGCGCCCAGCCCTTCCAGCGTCTGCCCCAGCCGCTCCATCACCCCTGCGAGCATGGCGTCGGCGCCGGCCGCGTCCACGACCCCTTCCGCCCCGAGCCGCTCGGCCAGCGCTTCGCGCGCGGTGGGATGCGTGCGGATGGTCTCGTACATCACCGGCTGGGTGAAGAGCGGCTCGTCGCCCTCGTTGTGCCCCCAGCGGCGGTACCCCACCAGGTCGATCACGAAGTCCTTGTGGAAGCGGGCGCGGTAGCGGCAGGCGAGCCGGGCGACGGCGAGGCACGCCGCCGCGTCGTCCGCGTTGACGTGGACGACCGGAACCTCGAACCCCTTTGCGATGTCGCTGGAGTAGCGGGTGGAGCGACCCTGCTCCGGACGGGTGGTGAAGCCAACCTGGTTGTTGGCGATCAGGTGGATGGTCCCGCCGACAGTGTAGCCGGGGAGCCCGGACATGTTGATCGTTTCCGGCACCACGCCCTGCCCCGGGAAGGCGGCGTCTCCGTGGATCAGGATGGCGAGCGCGGCGGCGTGATCCACCGCCGGCCGCCCGGGCGCTTCGGTGCGGTCCTGCCCAGCGCGGGCGATCCCGACCACCACCGGGTTGACGAACTCCAGGTGACTCGGGTTGGGGCACAGCGTCACGGTCACCTCCCGTCCCGCGACCTCGCGGACGTCGCGCCACCCCATGTGGTACTTGACGTCGCCGGAGGGGACGTCGGCGACGTCGCTCGGCGGCACCTCCTTCCCGGTCGCGAAGCCGACGAGCATCTTCGCGTACGGCTTGCCGAGCACGTGGGTGAGGACGTTGAGCCGGCCCCGGTGGGCCATCCCGATCACCACCTGATCCGCCCCCGCCGCGGCTGCCTCGGCGATGGTCTCGTCCAGCATCGGGACCATCGCGTCGGTTCCTTCGATGGAGAAGCGCTTCTGTCCGAAAAAGGCGCGGTGCAGAAACTTCTCGAACCCCTCCACCTCGGACAAACGCTGCAGTAGCGCGCGGCCACGCTCCGCGTCGAGCGGCGCGGAGAACCGGTCGCCCTCCACGGCGTCGCGCAGCCAGCGGCGCTCCTCCGCGTCCGAAAGGTGCTCGAACTCGTAGCCCACCGTTCCGGAATACCGCTGCCGCAGCCGCTCCATGGCCTCCGCCGCGCTACCCGCG
>JALZKG010000122.1 GCA_030859365.1 Gemmatimonadota bacterium | reverse complement strand
CTGTGCCTCTGTGTGAGCCATGCAGTTGCGGTTAGCGGCCGGCGGCCGGCTGCGGGGCCGGGGCGCGCGGGCCGGCGTTCTTCACGTAGCGGTCCATCCAGCGGATCATCTCCGCCAGCGTGTGCATCACGGACTCGCGGGCCGCGTAGCCGTGGCTCTCGTGCGGGAGCACCACGTAGCGCACCGTGGCGCCGTGCCCCTTGAGCGCCTGGTACATCCGCTCACTCTGGATCGGGAAGGTGCCTGAGTTGTTGTCCGCCTCGCCGTGGATCAGCAGGATCGGCGCGCGGATCCGGTCGGCGTAGTTGAACGGGCTCATCCGCTGGTACACCTCCTGAGCCTCCCAGTAGGAGCGCGGCTCGGCCTGGAAGCCGAAGGGGGTCAGCGTCCGGTTGTAGGCGCCCGAGCGGGCGATCCCGGCGCGGAACAGGTCCGAGTGCGCCAGCAGGTTCGCGGTCATGAAGGCGCCGTACGAGTGGCCGCCGACCCCGATCCGGTTGCGGTCCGCCACCCCCATCTCCACGGTCTTGTCCACCGCCGCCTTCGCGCTGGCGACGAGCTGTTCGATGTACGTGTCGTTCGGCTCCACCTCTCCCACGCCGATGATCGGCATGGCTGGGCCGTCCAGGATCGCGTACCCCTGGGTGAGCAGGAAGAGGTGCGACGAGCCGCCGGGGCGGCTGAAGCGGTTCGGCGAATCGGTGATCTGGCTCGCCGCGTCTGCGTCGCGAAACTCGCGCGGGTACGCCCAGAGCAGCATCGGGAGCGGACCGTCGCGGCGCGCTTCGTACCCCGGCGGGGTGAAGAGCGTCGCGGAAAGCATGGTCCCGTCGGAGCGCGGGTAGGTGATGATCTGCCGCTGGATCCCCGCGAGCTGCGGCGCCGGATCGGGAAAGTCGGTCAGCGCGGCGACCGCCCCCGTCGTGCGGTCGCGGAGATGGTAGTTGGGCGGCTCGGTCAGCGACTCGCGGCGGGTGATCAGGCGCTGTGCATCGGCGTCGACCAGCGCGACCAGCGTTTCGTAGAAGGGGTCCTCGGCGCGCCAGAGCCGCTCGGTGCGGCCGGACGCGACGTCCATGCGGTCCAGGAACGGGTAGATGCCCTGCCGCGAAGCACCCTCACCCGTCAGAAAGATCGCGTCGCCACCGGGGGCGAAGTGCAGCACCCGGAAGCCGGCGGCGTTTACCGTAGTGACCGGCGAGCCGGGGTCGCCGTAGCTGTCCTCCGCGGAGCGGTCCCAGAGCACGCGCGGCGCGGCGCCGGGCCGGGACGGGTCCACCACGTAGGTGCGGGTACGCGCGGTGGTGGACCAGCGGGAGTTGACCAGCGCCAGGTCGCCGCGTCCCCAGGTGACCCCGGCGAAGCGCTGGTCCAGCCCGACGAGTGTGCGGGGCTGCCCGTTGAAGGGCGCGTCCAGCATCACCACGCGGTCGCGGACCGGTGCGGCGCGGCGGGCATCCCCCTCGTCCATCGCCTCCGCCCAGACCAGCGTGGCGGGTGCGTCGGCTCGCCAGCCGATCCCGCGCGGGCCGGGGCTCACCATGTCGCGGCCGATGGGTGGCAGGACGACCTCGGTCCGCTCGTGCACCCGGTGCACCGGGTTGCCGCGCGCGTCCAGCACCACCGTCTCGCCCGCGAAGGCGAAGAGCGGCGCCAGGTAGCTGTACGGGCGCCGGGTCCGGTTCACCAGCACGTACTCGCCGCCGGGCGCCATGCTGAAGCTGGATATGATCCCCGGCGCGCCGATGGGCGTCGCCGGCCCCCCGGTGGCGGGGACGCGGGCGAGCTGCGAGGTGAAGTAGAACTCGAAGAGCTGCTCGTCGTACGGGCTGGCGAGCAGGTCCTGATAGGTGCGCACCGGGGCGGCGTCGCCCATGCTCTGCTGGATCAGCGGACCCGATGGCACCCGCGGCTCGGCCGGCGGCGCGCCGCGGCCCGGAACGACGCGCTTGGCGAGGAGCGTGCGGCCGTCGGGCGCCCAGCCGAAGGGGGAGCCGAGCGTGCCGTTCAGCTCCGGGCCGAGCACGCGGCGCGCTTCGGCGGTGCGCGCGTCGGCCACCCACAGCTCCATCCCGTTCGCGACGGTGTTCACGAAGGCGAGCCGGGTGCCGTCGGGGGACCACTGCGCGTACGAGAGCTGCGCCTCCGCGGGGAGCCGCACCTCGCGCCGCGCCCGCCCATCCACCGAGGCGAAGGTGACCCCGGTCGAGAACGACGCCCGGCTCGGCCCGTTGG
>JALZKG010000111.1 GCA_030859365.1 Gemmatimonadota bacterium | reverse complement strand
CTCATGGCCTGCTCGGGGTGGCATGGCTTGGCCGATGGACAGTCCCAGCACGCCGCCACCGAGTCGCTCCGCGCGCTCCGGTTGAAACCTGAGTCTTTCTGGCCGGAAATGATTCTCGGGTGGGCTTACGAACAGGAGGGGAAGTACCCGGAGGCGATCTCTGCCTTCAAGGACGCGGTGTCGCACTCAGGGGGGATCTCCTTCGCACTCGCCGCTCAGGCGCATGCGCATGCCATCGCGGGCGAGAGAGAAATGGCGAGGACCATTCTGGCCGAGCTGCACCGCCGCTCTGGGACCGGCTACGTCTCTGCATATGATATTGCTTCGGTGTACGCAGGACTCGGAGAGAAGGATCAGGCGCTGCAATGGCTGGAGCGAGCCTACCGAGAGCGCTCCAGCTTCCTGATCAACCTGGCGTGGGAGCCACGATTCCGGGGGCTGCGTTCAGAGCCACGTTTTCAAGCGATGGTCCGCAAGATGGGTCTACCGATCCGGCAGGATCGAGTCTGATACCAGAAGCATCGCCGAGGCTCACCGGACACGGGGGCCAGCTTGAGTGCGGGGCGATCCAGACCCGCATCAGACGGTGCATCAAGTCAGAGGAGTGGGGTGCTCTCCGCTTCAGATGCGTGAGGGGCAGCCGATTTCGCCGCCGTGGAACGGTATCCACGGACTCGGTACGTGAAATGGTACATCGGCGTTGCTCAGAATGGGTCGGCTCCGAGCGGACGCGGCACGGCGGACCCATGCAGAACATCAGCGTTTCTCAGCAGTTCGCAGCGATAGGCGGTAATTGTCGGCTACTCCGCCCGCACTCGAAATGCGCTGCCTTACCGCTGTCACCGCCGCTGCCAATGTGCTTGCGCATCCTGCGCGGAATCCGTAAACTCCATCGGCAGGTTGCGCGTGCCGTTTCGGTTTGATGTGGATTCCCGCGCAAGATGCACAGGGAAGGGCGCGTGGAAACACCCCTGATAAGCGTGAGGTCGGTAGTTCGACTCTACCCAGGCCCACTCAGGCGCCACGCCGTTCTTTGCGGTGTGGCGCTATCTGTTCCTATCTTCTCGGGTGTGCAGTCGATCGCAAGCTGTTGCAACGTAGTACCTCGGAGGGTTGGCAGAACGGCTATTGCACCGGTCTTGAAAACCGGCGTCCAGAAATGGACTTCTGGGTTCGAATCCCAGGCCCTCCGCTGGCTTCCGGTTGTACATGCTCGACGCACAAAGGAAAAGGGGCCGTGGGCGATCCGCCACGGCCCCTCGTCGTTGTCACAGCGGCGCCCGGCCTCAGCCGATATGCTGCCGAACCTCGCGGAGCACCCGCGCCGGATCTACAGGCTTGGCCAGAAAGCCATCGCACCCGGCCTCCTTGGCGCGGCGCCCGACCGCACCGTAGGTATGCGCGGTGATGAGAATCACGGGGATGTCGCACGTGGCGGAGTCGCTCTTGAGTTGTTCCGTCGCGGAAACGCCGTCCAGTCCCGGAATGGAAAAGTCCATCAGGATCAGATCCGGCTTCTGCTCTCGCGCCGTGCGGACCCCCGTGGCCCCGTTGTCCTCGGACAGGACCCGGTAGCCGTGGTGCTGCAGAAAGTGCGAGTGGATCGCGCGGAACTCGATCTGGTCCTCGACGATCAGGACGGTCTTCATCGCTGCCTCCGGCGCGGCGTCCGGACCCGCGCTACCCTGCAGGGTGGGATCAGGCTTCCCTTATCCAAGAGATACACGAGTTGCGCCCCCGGAGCAAGGCCCGCCCCATTTTTCACCACCCCCCGCGGCGGAAGAGCACCACCGGCACCGTGCGAAACAGGATGCGGAGGTCTTCGCGCACTCCCCGACGCGTGAGGTACTCCAGATCCAGGGCGACCTTGCGTGCCACGTCCTCCAGGCAGCTGTCGTACGAGCAGGTGATCTGCGCCAGTCCGGTGATCCCGGGCTTGGCGCGCTGGCGTTTCGGGTACTCGGCGATATCGCGACGCAGTTCGGCGAAGATTCCGGGTCGCTCCGGACGCGGCCCGACCAGGTTCATCTCCCCGCGGAGGACGTTGACGAGCTGGGGCAGCTCGTCAAGCCGCAGGCGCCGAAGATGGCGACCGAAGGGGGTGATACGCGGGTCCGTCTGCGTTGCCCAGACCTCCCCGGTTCCGGCCTCCGCGTCCACGTACATCGTGCGGAACTTGTAGATCGTGAACGGGGCGCCGCCGATGTCCCTGCTGCGGCGGTCGTCGTGCTCGTTGCCGCGCCGCCAGCGTCGGTCCACTCCCACCCGCGTCTGGGTGTAGATCACCGATCCTGGCGAGTTGATCCACACCAGCACGGCCACCACCAGCATCAGCGGAGACACGAGAACCAGGAGCAGCACGGCGAGGGTGGCGTTCAGCGCCCGCTCCGCCCACTCCGACCGCTGCCTCGGCAGCGTCCGGTCGACGGCGGTGCCGCCTTCCCAGGTCATTTCCATCACGTCCCTCCCCACGGTTCGCAGTGCACGGGTGCATCTCCCCCTTCCATGACGGACGGAGGAAAGGATCGGTCACATTCCGCATTTCGATGGTTCCGCGGGACTGGAGAAGTTCCGATTCGGCTCCAGCCCATCGGCAGCTCCACCTCACGGCGGACCCGCCTTCCTTCCACGAAGTAGACGACGTCTTCCGCGATGTTGGTCGCGAGATCCGCGATCCGCTCCAGGTCGCGCCCGCCGGAGAGCAGCGACATGCAGGGGCCGATCTGCCGAGGGTCGTTCAGCATCCGGGCCACGAGGTTGCCAACGAGCAGCGCATGAAGTCGGTCCACCTCGCCGTCCTGGCGGAACACGCCGCGCGCCTGCTCGGCGTCCGCACGGACAAAGTGGTCGAGCGCACGCGTGAGCATCTGCTTGGCGAGAGTCGCCATGCCGTCGATCTCCGGCATCGTGGGAAAGCGTTCTGCGGCCACCTCCCTTGCCACGAAGGCGATGTGTTTGGCATGGTCCCCCACCCGCTCCAGGCTCTTGGAGATCTTGGTGGCGGAGGTGACCAGCCGCAGGTCCGCCGCGACCGGCTGGTGGAGCGCGAGCAGGAGGAGACAGGCGTCGTCGATCTCCATCTCAAGGGCATCCAGCTTGGGATCGGCGGCAATCACCGCGTGCGCGGCGGCCACGTCGCGCCGCTGGAGCGCCTCCACCGAGTCGCTCACCAGCGAATCGGCCAGCACCGACATCCGGAGCAGGTGGGCGCCGAGCAGCTCCAACCGCTCCTGGAAGGCAGGCGTCGCGCGGTTCAGGTCGGTCACCCGACGAGGAAGGGCAGAGGGGCGTTCGAAACGCTGCCAGGCTCGTGCATCCGATCTCCTTGGAAGGGGGCGCCGGACCGGCGGGGCTACGACACGACGCCGCAGCCCTCGGTGCGGTTTACAATGGAGCCCGGGTATCTCGTCGCGGTGGTCGACAGGTAACGGTTGCGTCGCCCGCCGGACCACCGTATCCGCGCTCACCGGCCGCAGCTTCGGATCCTGCTCGTGACACCGTCGTGATCAGGCACTCGTAACGTGGGGACGGGCAAAATCGAGAGGGATCATGGACGTTTCCCGGGAGGCAGCGATGAAGCCGGAGGGGAATACCGAGCGGCGGGCGTGGGAGGTGTTCTGGTGCGCCTGGGTACGGCGGACCGGCAGCACCCCGCTCCTCGTCGTCGCTGAGAAGCAACGGAGGCGCGCCCAGGTTGCCAGCGCCATCGGCCACGCGGGCCGCGAGACGGTGGGTTTTCTACGCAACGCGCGGGAGTGGAGCTGGGTCAACGCCTACGTGTTGAGCGGACTTCTGATGAATACCGCGACCGAATGGGCTCGCGAGGGCGCGGTGGATCCCGTGGAGCTTTTCACCCGGCTGCGTGACGTGGGGGTGCAGGAGCAGGCGATGGACGCGTCCGAGATCCAGTGGAAGCGGATCACGGATGTCATACTGGCCGGCCTCCGCCGGCCGCTCCCCTGGGAATCGCGGGAGCAGGCCTGAGCCGCATGGACCGAAACGCACATCCCGTCTGGCGAGAGGCCCGAAGCGTTGCGCGACCGTGACGGCGGCGTGACCGGACGCGTGTACCGTTCCTTCGTTCTCCCGGAAGGCGTCTTGCACGGCGCTGCTCCGCACCCCCATCTTTCCGCTGCCCGTCTCCGGTCGGAGGCTCGTGGCGTCCTTTTACCCCTCAGCGGGGCCCATGAGCGCGCACATCCTGGTGGTCGACGACGAGCCGGACATCTCCGCCCTGGTCGCCTATCACCTCGCCCGCGAGCGGTACCGGGTGCGGACCGCCGCGGACGGGGTGGAGGCGATCCGCGCGGTCGAGACCGAGCGCCCGGACCTGATCGTGCTCGACCTGATGCTTCCGGGGATGTCGGGGCTGGACGTCCTCGGTGAGATCCGCCGCCGCCCGGATACCCAGGAGATACCGGTCATCCTGCTCACCGCGCGGCGCGAAGAGCGCGACCGCATCGACGGGCTCAGGCACGGCGCCGACGACTACCTCGCGAAGCCGTTCTCCCCCCAGGAACTGGTCCTGAGGGTGGGCGCGGTGCTGCGGCGGGTGCAGCAGACGCCGCCCTCGGGCGCGGTGAGCAGGGTGGTCCGCGTGGGGCCGTTCACGGTGGACACCGGTGCGGCACGTGCGCGGGTTGGCAGCCGCGAGCTCGATCTCACCCCGACCGAGTACAAGCTGCTGCTGATCCTGATGGAGCGGCGCGGGCGCGTCCAGAGCCGACGCCAGCTCCTGGAAGCGGTGTGGGAGGTGACGGCCAACATCGCCACGCGCACCGTGGACATGCACGTGCAGCGGCTCCGCAACAAGGTGGACGAGCACGCCGACTGGATCGAAACGGTGCGCGGCTTCGGCTACCGCTTCAGGAC
>JALZKG010000270.1 GCA_030859365.1 Gemmatimonadota bacterium | reverse complement strand
GCGCGGAGGGGATCGGCCTGTGCCGGACCGAGCACATGTTCTTCGAGGGCGACCGCATCGACGCGGTTCGCGAAATGATCCTGGCGGACAGCGGCGATGGGCAGGACGTCGCGCTGGCGAAACTGCTCCCGATGCAGCGGGAAGACTTCGCGGGAATCTTCCGGGCGATGGACGGCCTTCCGGTAACGATCCGCCTGCTCGATCCGCCGCTGCACGAGTTCCTCCCCGTCGGGGCGGCGGAGATCAAGAGCCTCGCCCGCAAGATCGGGGTGGAGCAGGCGCGGCTGCGCCGGCGGGTGGAACAGCACCGCGAGTCCAACCCCATGCTCGGCCACCGAGGCGTCCGTCTCGCCATCTCCCATCCGGGGATCCCCCGGATGCAGGCGCGAGCCATCTTCGAGGCGGCGGCGCAGGTCCGGGCGGAGGGGGTGGACGTCTGCCCGGAGATCATGATCCCGCTGGTAAGCGGGGTGGAGGAGTTCCGGATCCAGCGCCGCATCGTGGACGAGGTGGCGGAGGAGGTGCTGGGGGCGGCGGGGGTTCGCATCCCCTACCTCGTGGGGACCATGATCGAACTGCCGCGGGCGGCGCTCACGGCCGACCGGATCGCGGCCGAATCGCACTTCTTTTCCTTCGGCACCAACGACCTGACGCAGACCACCTTCGGCCTGTCGCGCGACGACGCGGGGAGCTTTCTTCCCACCTACGTGGAGGAGGGGATCCTGCCGGCGGACCCGTTCCAGACGCTGGACCAGGAGGGAGTGGGTCAGCTCGTGGAGATGGCGGTCCGACTGGGACGCGCGGCGCGCCCGGAGCTGAAGCTGGGCATCTGCGGCGAGCACGGCGGAGACCCGGCGTCCGTCGGCTTCTTTCACCGTGCCGGACTCGACTACGTTTCGTGCTCGCCCTTTCGCGTTCCGGTGGCGCGGCTCGCGGCTGCACACGCGGCGCTGCGGGAACGTGCCGACGGCACGCCTGAGTGAGCGCGATCCTGGGCGTCTTCGCCCGTGGCGCTCCGCCGGACCCGACGACGGCAGAGCGGATGATGGGGAGGATGGAGCCCAGGGGAAGCGAGCGGGCGGAGATGTGGCGGGACGAGGGGGCGCTGCTCGGGGTTTCGCGGCACGCGTGGGAGCTGGAGCCCGGGTTCAGCGGCGAGGTTCTCGTCGCCCGCGCCGGGAATTTGGTCGTGGCGGCGGACGCGTCCCTGTACTACCGCGAGGAGCTGGTCCGCGCGCTCGCCGTCGCGGGAGTGGTCCCCGAGGGAATCACTCCGAGCCACCTGATCCTCGCTGCGTACCGCGCCTGGGGTGCGCAGTGCGCCGCGCGCCTGGAAGGCGACTTCGCCTTCATGGTGTGGGACGCGGCGGAGCGACGGGTCTTCGCCGCGCGCGACTTCGGGGGTAAGCGTCCGCTCTTCTACGTGAGCCAGGGCGACGTTCTGCTGCTCGCGTCTACCATCGGAGCGCTTCTCACCCACCCCCACTGCCCGCCCGACCTCAACCTTCCCGAGGTGGCGGCTCAGGCCGCCGGGCTCTTCGCGGCACGGGAAGAAAGCTGCTACCGCGCCGTCCGCTCCATCCCGGCGGGAGCGAGCCTGTGGTCGTCGGAGGGACGGATGGGCGTGGTGCGGTACTGGTCTCCTCCACCGGTACACGCCGAGGGGAAAGCGTCGTTCGAGGAGGGGGCGGAGGAGCTGGGAATCCTGCTGCGGGGAGCCGTCCGGGAGCGGCTCGCGCCGACAGGCCCGACCGGCGTGTGGCTGAGCGGCGGCTGGGACTCCACCGCCGTATTCGGCTCCGGCGAGCGGGTTCTGCGGGAGCGTGGAGGGGGTGCCCACCTGCACGCCCTTTCCCTGAGCTTCCCCCCCGGAGATCCGGGCCGGGAGGACGAAACCATCGCCGAAGTCGCCGGCTTCTGGGGAAGTCCGGTGCGCTGGCTCCCCATCGCCGACATCCCGCTTCTGGACGCACCGCGCGAGCGGGCCGCGCGGCGCGACGAGCCGTTCGCGCACACCTTCGAGAGCTGCAACCGCGCCCTCGCCGCCGCCACCCGCGCGGTGGGCTCCCGCGTAGCCCTGGATGGGGTGGGCGGAGACCAGCTATTTCAGCTCTCCCCGGTCTTCATGTCGGACCTGCTCCGGACCGGCCGCTGGGCCAGGCTCCGGAACGAATGGCGGGGGGGACCGCTGCGCGGGAGCGGATTCCGCAGCTTCTTCCGCTGGGCCATCCAGCCCAACCTGCCGCCCCCGCTGCTGGCGATCGCGGCGCGGATGCGCGGCGGACGTCCTCTGAGGAGCAACCTGGAGCGGCAGCTCCCCCGGTGGTTCCAGGCCGGGTTCGCGCGGAAGCACGGGCTGCTGGAGCGCGAGCGGCTGAACACCCCATCGCGTAGGGGTACGAGCCGTACCGCGTACGAAACGTACTGGTACCTGTCGTATCCCTACTTCCCCTGGATCTTCGGGCACGTTGCCGGCTTCGCCACCGAGGCGGGCGTAGAGCTTCGCTCTCCGCTGTACGACCAGCGGGTGGTGGAGTTCGCCGCGCGCCGGCCGCGGGAGGAGCGCGCCTCCGGGCGCGAAACCAAGCGCCTGCTCCGCGCGGCGGTGCAGGAGCTGCTCCCCGCCTCCGTGCTTGCGCCGCGTACACACCGGACCGGCACCGCCGATGGCTACCTCCAGCGTTCGCTGAGGAAGGTCCACGCCTCATTCATCACGAAAGTCTTCCAATCACGGCTGCAGCTCGCCGAGGTGGGGATCGTGGACGCACGAGTACTGCGGGAAAGCTGGCACGGGTATCTGCAACGGGGGGGTGAAGCGCTGGGGGCAGACCTCGTGCTCACCCTCCAGGCGGAGCTCTGGCTCCAGGGTCGACAGCAGCGCGCAGGATAAGCCCGCACCGACAGGCGCGAAGGTTGCGGCACGCGGGCACAGGCCCGTTGTGCGCAACTCCCTCTTCCCTGCCAGATCCCGATGAGCTTTCCTCGGCACGCGGTACTGCTCCCCCTTTTTGTGGCTCTGTTCGCCGCCGCCTGCGAAGGCAACCCCGTCACCCCGCCCCCCGAGCCGCCGCTCCCCAGCGTCTCCTTCAGCTACAGCGGCGATCGGATGGGAGTCTACCGTGCCGAGGGAGACGTTCCACTCGACGCCGAGCGGCGGCCCCAGTACGGCACCTGGGCGGCGGGGCTGCAGGTATCCGCGAATGTCGTGGGGATCACAGCGGCGCAAGCACGCACGGCCCCCCGCGCCGACGTTTTTCTCCTGGCCCTGAACCAGGTAACCACCGCCGGCACATATCCGATCAGCGGGGATTGCGAAACGAGCGCCTCGGCCTGCGCGATCGGATTCTTCGCGGTCGAATACGACCTGGTGAACCGGCAGCCATCTTCAGCCGAGTACTTTATCGTGTCAGGAACGGTCGTGATTACGAGAATGGACGCAAACCGGATCCGCGGCACCTTCCAGGGGAGCGGCGTCAGAAGCCCCGGGAGCGGCACGATCTCATTCGCCAACGGCAGCTTCGACGTTCCGATCGTGCGGGAGACGGTCGCGGTTCGCTCCGTGGGGTTGAACCCCGCAGCGATACTAGCGTCGCTTTCCCCCGCCCCCCGCGCTGTTACAGATTAGGCAGCATCGCGCGGATCTGATACGGATTGACCCTATCGGCTCGTTTCTTGCCACGCCGCCATGCTCCGTTTTTCGGTGCCGGGCGGGAGCGTGAGTGCTGCTTGGAAGACGGTTTCGGACGAGACGCGAACTGCGCGGCGGGAGAGGGATACACCCGTCAGAGCGCGCGTCATGGATCCGATTCGGCCGTCCCGGACGTAACACGTAAGAAGTTCCTCGGCACCCCTTTACACCCATGGTCCGGAGGTGAGAACATGGCAGGCAGAACCTATGGAGGCGAGGAGGAGCTCGGATTCCTCGCGCAACTGACACAGGCTACCAACCGCCGCAAGTTTCTGAAGTGGTCGGGGGTAAGCGTAGGGGTCATGGTAGCCGGCTGCAGCGACAGCAGCGACGGATTGCTGAACCCCGCCGGCGATACGGACCGCAACCACGAAGCCAACCCGCTGTTTCTCGGGGTGGGCGACGAGGCGGTGCTCAACTACGCGTATGTTCTCGAGCAGCTCGAGGCCGCGTTCTTCGTTCAGGTCATCTCGCGGTCGTCCAGCGTGCTCGGGGAACGGGAGCGGCTGGTGATCAATGATCTCCGCAAGCACGAGCTGATTCATCGCGAGTTCTACGACACGGCCATCCCCGCGCTCGGCTTCCGCAAGATCCCGGAGCTGACCTTCACCTTTGCATCGGTGGACTTCACCAGCCGTCAGAGCATCCTGCAGACCTCCGCCATCCTCGAGGATCTCGGCGTTTCCGCCTACAACGGCGCCGTCCAGTTGGTCCAGAACGTCGCGATCCTCCAGGTTGCGGGGAAGATCGCCTCCAACGAGGCGCGCCACGCCTCGGCGGTCCGCGACCTGCTCGACCGCGCCGGATTCGCGGGTGCGAACACCCGTCGGCAGTTCTTCGAGGGGCGGATGGCGTCGGCTACCATCACGGAGTCCACCAGCCTGGGGACCGCCACCGTGATGGTCAACGGCTTCGGCCAGCCGAACCCGGGAGCAGGCGTGCTCGGCGGCGTACTCGATCAGAACGGGCTCGACCGCTTCCGCGTACCCACGGAGATCCTGCCCCTGGCGGCTCCTTTCATCGTGGGCGCCGGGAACATCGATGCCAGCGGCCTTCCCACACCCGCCTTCACCGGCTGAAGAAAGGAGCGAGAAACCATGAACAACATTGACGAGCAGGTTTTATTCGATGCACTCGGAGACCCCGACGCTATCAGCAACACGGTCTCGCGCCGCGACGCCTTCGGAAAGGTGGGCGGTTGGGGGAAGGGGCTGGCGCTTGCATCGGTCCCGCTGGGCCTGGCCGCGCTGACGCGCGAGGCTTTTGCGCAGCAGACGTTCTCCGACCGGGTTGTCAACGCCCTCAACTTCGCTCTCACCCTGGAGCGGCTGGAGGCCGAGTTCTACTCGATGGTGGTGGCCAGTGGCGTGGTCCCGCAAGCAGCTCGCGGCGTCTTCGATCTGATCACCGCCAACGAGATCGCCCACCGTGACTTCCTGGAGGGACTTCTCGGAAGTCAGGCCGCTCGGAAGCCGCAGTTCGACTTCACGGCGGGCGGGACGCTCGATCCCTTCACCAACTACGAAACGACCCTGATCCTGACCCAGGGCTTCGAGGATGCCGGTGTCCGGGCCTACAAGGGGCAGCTCGGTGCACTGCAGGGGAATGCCGTGGCTCTGACGATGGGCGCCCGGATCCATTCGGTCGAGGCGCGACAGGCCTCGCTGGTCCGCCGCCTCCGGGCGGAGCGGGTCGCTCCGGAGAACGTGGAGCGGGGCCCATGGAAGGGGTGGCCGGGGCAGCCGCTGGTGGATGCCCAGGCGGCGCCCTTTATCTCGGCCGTCTACGCCGCGGGTCAGCCCGCCTCCATGTTCCCTTCGGAGGCGAATACCACCCAGGCCGGGATCAACGTCGCGACGCTCGCCGCGGCTCTCACGGGGGATGAGGCGATCGACAATCCCGAGGTAGCCGCACAGGAAGCGTTCGATGAGCCGCTGGATCTGAGGTCGATCCTGGCGATCGCGGGGATGTTCGCCAGGCGCTAGACGGTACGCGGACCCCAAACTCAACCGGCATGGTTCGGCGGATGCAGATCAGCCCCGAGCCATACCGATTCGATTCACGTAGCAAACCAGGAGAAATCATGTACGAAAAGCCAGAGCTGGAGCGCTTCGGTACCTTTCGCGAGCTGACCCAGATCGGCTCTGCCGCCGGTTCGGACATTTCGGCAGTGTTCGGCCTCGGGGCCGGGTGCAACCCCAACACCAGTGACCCGGACTTCGCCTGCGCTCGTTCCTGAGCGCAGGCGAAGCGCAGGGGACCCCCCTCGGGGTCCCCTGCGTAGTTTTTTAGGATTCCAATCCTCGAGCGTTACAGCTCGATGTCACCACCTGGATCCCGCGCGCGCAGGCGAGCCAGCATCGCCTGCGCCGCTCCACGCGCCTCTTCTCGTCCCCCGGGCCTGATCCGCAGGATCAGCGTGACCGCACCCTCGGAGGCGCTGCGGGTCACCTCGATCAGGTCTCCTTCGGCCGCCCCGGCGGGGAGCAGCTCCCCCGGCAGATCCACGAAGCGGCCGTCATCGAGCTCCACCACGGCCGTCCCTCCCTCGAAGCGGTCGACCACCCAGCGTCGGGGCATCGCTGCGTCGTCGCCGGGGCGGGAGGCCATCCGGCTCGTCGCTCAGGCCGCGGTCGGCGTCGCGGCGGGGCGGGCGAGCATCCGCTCCGCCAGCTCCACCTGATCGGCCGAGCCGACGAAGAGCGGCGTCCGCTGGTGGAGGTCCGTGGGGTGGATCTCCATGATCCTGCGCTCGCCGTCGGAGGCGCGGCCTCCGGCGTGCTCCGCGATCATCGCGAGCGGCGCGGCCTCGTAGAGCAGGCGCAGCTTGCCCCGCGGGCTCTTGCTGTCGGCCGGGTACATGAACAGCCCGCCGTACAGCAGGTTGCGGTGAAAGTCCGCCACCAGCGACCCGATGTAGCGCGAGTTGAACGGCTTCGCGTTGTCGCCGTCCACCCCCTTGAGGTGATCCACCAGCTGGCGCTGCCCCGGCGACCAGCGGGCGTAGTTCGACTCGTTGACGCTGTAGGTCCGTTGGCCCGGTGAGGGGATGCGGATGTCGGGGTGCGAAAGGAGAAACTCGCCGATGGATGGCTCCAGCGTGAAGCCGTGCACCCCGTTGCCGGTAGTGTACACGAGCATGGTGGACGATCCGTACACGATGTACCCCGCCGCCACCTGCTGCGAACCGGCCTGCAAACAATCTTCCCTGCAGCCCCGCGGATGGCTTGAAACCTTGCGGTGGACGGAGAAGATGGTCCCCACGCTGACGTTCGCCTCGATGTTCGACGAGCCGTCGAGCGGATCGAAGAGGACGCAGTAGTTGCCGGTGGGAAACTTGTCGGGGATGGGGATGAAGTCCTCCACCTCCTCGGACGCCATGCAGCACAGGTGGCCGGTGTGGTCCAGCGCCTTGAAGATCACCTCGTTCGCGTACTCGTCCAGCTTCTTGACCTCCTCGCCCTGGACGTTGACCTCGCCGGTGTAACCCAGGATATCGGCGAGTCCGGCGCGCCGCACCTCGCGGGCGATCATCTTGGCGGCGAAGGCCAGATCGTACAGGATGCTGCTGAAAGCGCCCGTCGCCTCAGGGAACTGGCGCTCGGCCTCGATGATGTGCCGCTCGATGGTGACGACGGATCGGGTATTCACGCGAGGTGCTCCGGGGTGAAGGAAGCGGCGGTCTCGGCGCTGCGCGCCTCCCGCTCGTAACGATTCTCGGTGTAGCCGCGGCGCAGCGTTTCTGCCGTGTAGCGGAGTGGAAACAGGGGATCCTCCTCCCACTGCCGCACGTGCGCCAGCTCGTGGCGGAGCAGGCGGCGAGTCAACCGCGCCCCCGGGTGAACGACGATGGTGCGCCGCAGCGTGACCGCCGCCGCCGGGCCCCGCATGCGGCCCAATACCCCGCCGATCACCGGGATCCAGCGGCCCGCCCGCACCGATACAGCCGGAGGAAGCAGATCCCGGGCCAGACCCTCCGGCAGAGCGATCTCCGGCCCGAGCGTCCAGCGCTGCAGGCGTTTCCACAGCCTCGCGCGCGTCCTCACGGGCGAAGCCGATCCCACGTGCCGTCCGCGCGCGCCCGGATCGACACGGTCCCCTCG
>JALZKG010000103.1 GCA_030859365.1 Gemmatimonadota bacterium | reverse complement strand
CCCCACGCGGGGCGGAGCGGCGGGGGCGGCCGGGCTGACGGCCCGCGAAACCGAGATCGTCCAGCTCGCCGCCGAAGGGCGGAGCAACAAGGCCATCGCCCGGGCGCTGGACATCTCCCCCCGCACCGTCAGCACCCACGTCGCAAACCTGTACAGAAAGCTCGGCGTGGCATCGCGGATGCAGCTCGCCGACTTCGCGCGCCGCACCGGGATCACCACCTCGGAGTGACGCTCCGTGGTGCGGCCACGCTCCTCAGCGGCCGGGGGAAGTTTCCTGCTCGCCGACCCGGTGCGGGCGCGGCTGGCGCTCAGCGCCCGCCGCCGAAGGAGTACACGAAGTTCACCAGGGGGAGACAGCATTCCACATCGTCCGCTCCGACGAAAAGCCCGATCCCCGCGTCCGCCGACAATCGCTCGCCGAAGAAGCGGATCCCACCGGAAATCAGGCCTCCCGATTCGCCGAGAAGGAAGTAGTTTTCAGTGAGCAGCTTGGTCCGTGGCCCGGTTCGCAGCTCGCCACCCGCCATGAGCAGTGGACGGTCGGCGAAGTCGCCGCCGTCGCCGTCGGTGTAGAACGCGTAGCCCGCACCTGCCGTCAGGGCCCGGTCCGGGTTTCCCCACGTCCCCACCCCGTACGCGATCCCCGCGGTCCCTCCCTCGAAGATACCCGCGAAGGCGCCCAGGGAAGCCTGCACGCCCGGCGTATTCACCACCCGCACCTTGGGGCCGAGGTAGGCGAACTCACCGATGACCCCGGGGATGATGGGAGTCCCGGCGGCGACGGTGATCGCGTCGGTGACGCCATACGTCAGGAACGGAAAGAACAGCTCGTACACGCCGAAGTACCCTTCCCCCTGAGCGAGCGAGCGCCCCGTTGGGGCGAAGAATAGCCGCGTGCCGTGGGGGTCGTCGAGCCACACCTCGCCGCCGCGCACCTGTCCGCGCACCGGCGCAGCCGAGCGGATCTGCGCCCGCTCCACCTGCAGCGTCGCCCCCGCTTCGGTCTGGATGGTGACGCGCTCCCCCTCCACGGCGACGATCCGTCCGTACAGCGTCGAGCCATCCGCCAGCCGGATCTCCCGCAGCGCATCGCTCACCACGATCTCTGCGGGGGTCTGGGCGTGAAGCGGCGCGACGGCCGCGGGAGAAAGAAGCAGCAGGGCGAAGATCCAGCGGCGTACGTTGCGAAGCACCATCGAAGCCTCCTGACTCGGAAAACGAAGGGGATTGGCAGAAGCTGCGGACGAAAAGCTACGCATCCGGGGCTCGCCTGCCTATACGTCAAACGACGTAGAAGCGGCGTCGGCATCGACGTAGATGCGCGTCGCGCCCGGTTCCCCGCTCCCCGCCCGCCGATTAGATTGTTGCTCACAACGGCTTCCGAAACGCAGAAACCCACCCATGGCCGCAGCACCGCGCAGATCCACCCCCGCCGTCTCCGTCGGCGGCGTCCCCGTTGGGAGCGCCCACCCCGTGGTCGTGCAGTCGATGACCAACACCGACACTGCGGATGTCCCGGGGACCATCCGCCAGGTGGCGGCGCTCTGGCGCGCCGGAAGCCAGATCGTGCGCGTCACCGTGAACAACGACGCCGCGGCCGCGGCCGTGCCCCGCGTCGTGGAAGGGCTCGCCGAGCGGGGGGTGTTCGTCCCCATCGTCGGCGACTTCCACTACAACGGGCACCTGCTGCTCGCGAAGCACCCCGGCTGCGCCCTCGCCCTCGCCAAGTACCGGATCAACCCGGGCAACGTGGGCGCGAAGCGACACGACGAGAACTTCCGCGCCATCATCGACCAGGCCATCCTCCATGGCAAGCCGGTCCGCATCGGGGTGAACTGGGGATCGCTGGACCAGGCGCTGCTCGCGGAGATGATGGACGACAACGCCCGCCTCGCCGAGCCGCTCTCCGGGGGCGCGGTGATGATGGAGGCGATGATCCAGAGCGCGCTACGCTCCGCGTACATGGCCGAGCAGTGGGGACTGCCGCACGACCGCATCATCCTGAGCGCCAAGGTGAGCGGGGTGCAGGAGCTGGTCCGCGTCTACCGGGACCTCGCCGCGCGCTGCGACTACCCGCTCCACCTGGGGCTCACCGAGGCGGGGATGGGGACCAAGGGGATCGTGGCGTCGAGCGCCGCGCTCGCCCTTCTGCTGCAGGACGGAATCGGCGACACCATCCGCGTCTCCATCACTCCGAAGCCGGGCGGCGACCGCGCGGAGGAGGTGCAGGTGGCGCAGCAGATCCTCCAATCGCTGGAGATCCGCTCCTTCACCCCGCAGGTGACGAGCTGCCCCGGCTGCGGGCGGACCACCTCCACCTACTTCCAGAAGCTGGCGGAGGACATCCAGACGTACCTGCGGGAGCAGATGCCGGCGTGGAGGGAATCGCACCCCGGCGTGGAGGAGATGAAGGTGGCGGTGATGGGGTGCGTGGTGAATGGCCCCGGGGAAAGCAAGCACGCCAACCTGGGGATCAGCCTCCCCGGCACCTTTGAAGAGCCTAAAGCACCGGTGTACGTGGACGGCGAGCACTTCACCACCCTGCGCGGGGAGCGGATCGCGGAGGAGTTCGGGAGGATCCTGGAGGAGTACGTGGCGTCACACTACCCTGCGAGGGAAGTGGAGGTCGCGGGAGTGTAGCAGCCGGACCCCTTGCTCAAGGAGAAGCGCCATGACATCGACTGCACCGGTTGTGGGGGAGTGGACGTACGGGAAGTATCTGGAGCTGGACGATGAGAACCGCTACGAGATCATCAACGGAGAGTTGCTCGTGACGCCAGCGCCCGGAACCCGACACCAGAGCGTTGTCCGAGACCTCAGTCTCCGTTTCGTGCAGTTCGTGC
>JALZKG010000067.1 GCA_030859365.1 Gemmatimonadota bacterium | reverse complement strand
TGCCCACCCTCCCCACCCGCATCCATGGCGTCCTCGACTACCTCCTCGGAGCGCTGCTGATCGCCTCCCCCTGGCTCCTCGGCTTCGGCCGCGGCGGGGCGGAAACGTGGGTACCGGTGGGGGTGGGAGCCGGCGTACTCGTGGTGAGCCTCTTCACCGACTACGAGCTGGGGCTGGTGCGGCGCATCGGGATGCCGGTGCACCTGTGGCTCGATGGTCTGGCCGGCGCGCTGCTCGCCGCCTCCCCCTGGCTCTGGGGTTTCGACCCGCGGGTGTGGATCCCCCACGTCGCCTTCGGCGTGCTGGCAATGCTCGCCGCCGTCACGACGCAGACCATCCCCGGCTACGAGCGCCGCCGCGCCCGCTGACGCCTTCGCCCGACCCATTCCCATCGTGATGCATACAAGATCCGCGGGAAGACGCCTCCGCCTCGTCGGCGCCCTGCTGGGCACAGTTGCCTCCGCGCCCCTCCACGCACAGACGGCGCCTTCGCCCGCCGCGCGCGCCGACACCCTGCTTTCCGTGGCCGGGATCATGCGCGGCGAAGCCTTCGTGGGCCGCTCGCCCAGCGAGGTGCGCTGGTCCGAGGACGGCCGCTGGGTCTTCTTCCGCTGGCGCGATCCCGCCAGCGCCGACACCACCACGGCGGTCTACCGCGTCTCCGGGGCGGGCGGCACCCCGCAGCGCCTCGCGGACGCCGTCGCGGAGCAGACCGCGCCGCCCATGGCCGGAAGCTGGTCCCGGGACCGCGGCCGCCGCGCCATCGAGCGTGGGGGCGACATCTACGTGGTGGAGCGGAGCGGGCGCGAGCACCGCATCACCGACACTCCGGTCCGCGAGCGCGGTCCGCACCTGTCGGCAGACGGACGCACCGTTCACTACCTGTCCGGCAACAACCTGTTTGCCGCGGACGTGGCGGGCGGGACGCTGCGGCAGCTCACCGACCTGCGGCTGGAGGCGGAGCCCCGGCCGGCCGCGGCGGAAGGGCAGCGCGCCTTTCTGGAGGCACAGCAGACCGAACTGTTCGACGCCGTCCGCCAGCGGGTGCGGGAGCGCGAGCGGCGCGAGGCGACGGACTCCGCTCGCACCCGCGTCCGCCCGACGTTCCTGGGGCGCGACGCGACGCTGCAGGGGGCGGAGGTGTCCCCCTCCGGCCGCTTCGCCCTGCTCCACGTCGGCGGACGGGCGGAGGCGAAGCAGACGCTGGTCCCCAACTTCGTGACCGAGAGCGGCTACACCGAGCCGGTCAACAACCGCCCCAAGGTGGGCGACGTCCAGGCGGAGCAGCGGGCCGCCATGCTCGACCTGGGGACCGGCCGATTGAGCTGGATCGAGCCGGGGCCCCAGGAGCGACGGCTGACGCTCGTTCCCCGCGGCTGGGCGCCGGGGAGCGACCGCGCGCTCCTCCTCGCGCTCCCCGCGGACTACAAGGACCGCTGGATCGTGGTCGCGCAGCCGGACGGGAGCACCCGCGTGGTGGACCACCTGCGCGATCAAGCGTGGGTCGGCGGGCCGGCCTTCTTCACCGCCGGATGGATCCCCGCCGCGGGGGGAGCGGGCGAGCGCGTTTTCTTCGTGTCCGAGCGCACCGGGTTCTCGCACCTGTACACCGCCTCGCCCGAGGGAGGCGACGCGCGCGCGATCACATCCGGCCGCTGGGAGGTGACCGACGTGGAGTTTTCCGGCGACGGGCGGCGCTTCCACCTGACCACGGGGGAAACCCACCCGGGGGAGCGCAACGTGTACACCGTGCCAGTGGGAGGCGGGGAGCGCGCCCGCCTGACCGCGCTCCCGGGCTGGAACGAGGGGGCGTTCTCCCCCGACGGACGGCGGCTGGCGCTGCTCCACTCCACCGGCGACACCCCGCCCGAGCTGTACCTGCAGGACGTCCGCCCCGGTGCCGCCGCGCGCCGCGTCACCGTGTCCACCACCCCGGAGTTCCGCGGCGGGCCGTGGATCCGCCCGGAGGTGGTCGTCTTCCCCGCGCGCGACGGGAAGGGGGTGCACGCCCGCATCTTCCGGCCGCGGGAGGTCGGCGCCGCCCCGAACGGCGCGGCGGTCCTCTTCGTCCACGGCGCCGGCTACCTGCAGAACGCCCACCGGGGGTGGAGCACCTACTTCCGCGAGTACATGTTCCATCACCTGCTCGCGCAGCGGGGCTACACCGTGCTCGACATCGACTACCGCGGCTCCGCGGGGTACGGGGCGGCGTGGCGGACGGGGATCTATCGCCACATGGGGGGCAAGGACCTGTTTGACCACGTGGACGGGGTGCGCTGGCTGGTCGCCAACGAGGGGGTCGACCCGGCGCGGGTGGGGCTTTACGGCGGCTCGTACGGCGGCTTCATCACCCTGATGGCGATGTTCACCGAGCCGGACGTCTTCCGCTCCGGCGCCGCGCTCCGCTCGGTGACCGACTGGGCGCACTACAATCACCCCTACACCGGCCGCATCCTGAACCTGCCGCAGGACGATCCGGAGGCGTACCGCCGCTCCTCCCCCATCTACTTCGCGGAGGGCTTGCGGGGGGATCTGCTGATCGCGCACGGGATGGTGGACACCAACGTCCACTTCCAGGACGTGGTGAGGCTCACGCAGCGCCTGATCGAGCTGGGGAAGACCGGATGGGAGCTGGCGGTCTACCCGGTGGAGGATCACGCCTTCGTTCGGGCCGACTCCTGGACCGACGAGTACCGGCGCATTCTGGAGCTCTTCGAGCGCACGCTGCGGGAGGAAAGAAGCCGCTCCACGGCGCGCACGGATTGAGAACGGATATTGCAATTGCTCACCCTATCACCCATCCAAAGACCGGCCGCGGTGAGCGCCGCGCAACGTATACTCCGAGGACCCATGAACCGCATCCGCGAATCGGGAGAAGCCCTCCCGCAGCCGAAGGGGCCCTTCTCCGACGCCGAGTCGCTGGAGCTGCTCCTGGCGTACCGGAAGGATCCCTCCAACGTGCCGTGCCCGCGCTGCGGCCCGGACAACATCGAGGTGCTCGCCTTTATCGAGCCGGAAATCGATCCCAGCGGCTTTGCGTCCGTCACGGAGCCGATGGGAGAGTACGCCGCGGCGCTGTACTGCCACTCGTGCGAACGGGCGGTGGGGATCCTGACCTCCGCGAGCCAGTCGCCGGAAGGCTGATCGGAGCCTCCGTGCGTCAGCGGCGCACCTGCAGGGTGCCCTGCATCAGCGTCAGCGGACCGAAGCGGGGCTGCCCGAGCACACCGGCGTCCACGCTGATCGTTCCGTCCAGCTTGTAGCCCAGCGGCGCGCCGGTCAGCGCCCTTGCCCCGAGGTCGGCGAGTCCGGGGATGTCTCCGAAGTTCAGCCCCACCTCCAGCGGGATCACGGTGTCCGCCCCTGCCGGTAGCGGGAGCCCCAACGGAAAGTCGACGCGGGCCGCCGGACGTCCTTCCAGGGTCACTCCTCCGGTCACCGCGGAAAGGGTCAGACCCACCGGATTGGGGTTCTCGACCCGGGCCCACAGCCGCAGCACGGCGCCGCCCCGCGGACGTTCGGTCCCCGGCGGGAGCAGGCGCAGCTCGGC
>JALZKG010000038.1 GCA_030859365.1 Gemmatimonadota bacterium | reverse complement strand
GTGTCCCCCACCTCCGCGCCGACCGACAGGAGCAGGTTGGGATCGGCGAGGAGGTTGCGGCCGCCCTGCAGCTCGGCCCAGCGCCGGGCGGGGCGCGTCTCGATCTCCCCGTAGAAGGGAAAGGGACCCTCGATGGCACGCACCTGCGACAGACGCGTTCCCCCGGTCCGCACCGAGGTCGCCATGGAGGCGAAGCCGGTGGTGCGCGCGGTCGGCACCCCGGCCGCGGCCAGCGAGTCGAGCAGTGCCTCGGTGCGGGGGCCGAAGGGCTGTGTCGAACGGAGCGCCACGTCGGCCCCGAGCAGCGCCCGCGTCTGCTCGCGCACCCCGCTCGACAGATTCGCGGCGAAGCTCTGCGTGGCGACCAGCGCCGCCACCCCCAGCGAGATGGAGGAAAGAAAGAGAAACAGGCGCCGCCGGGTGAAGCGGCTTTCCCGCCACGCCAGCCCCGCGAGCTGCCGCCCCGTCATGCGACCGCCGCTTCGTCGGCGACCATGCGGCCGTCGGCGAGGCGGATCACCCGCCCGGCGCGCCCGGCAAGCTCCAGGTCATGGGTGACGAGAACCAGGGTGGTGCCGCTTTCGCGGTTCAATTCCTCCAGCAGCTCGATGATGGTGCCGCCGGTGACCGAGTCCAGGTTTCCCGTGGGCTCGTCGGCGTACAGGATGCTGGGGCGATGCACGAAGGCGCGGGCGACCGCCACGCGCTGCTGCTCGCCGCCGGAAAGCTGCACCGGGTAGTGGTGCTCCCGCCCGGCAAGGCCGACGCGGCCGAGCAGCGCCCGGGCCGCCCGCTCCGCGCCGGAAGCGCCGGCGAGCTCCAGAGGGACCTGAACGTTCTCCTGCGCGGTAAGAGTAGGGATGAGCTGAAACGACTGGAAGACGAAGCCGATGCGCTCCCGCCGCAGCCGTGCCCGCTCGTCTTCCGAAAGGGCTCCCAGTTCGGTACCTTCGAGGCGGACCGAGCCGGCGGAGGGGCGGTCCAGCCCCGCGAGCAGCGCGAGCAGCGTGCTCTTGCCGCTGCCGGAGGGACCCACGATGGCGACGAATGCCCCCGGCCCCACCTCGAAGCTGATTCCCTGCAGCACCGTGAGCGACGAGGCGCCGCTCCGGTACGTTTTCTGAAGACCTTCTACGATGAGCATGCCCGGTCCGCTGCAAGTGTCTGTCCTCGCGACCGCCGCCCTGATGATCGGGTGCGCCGCCCCCGATGGCAACTCCGAGCCCACCCCCACCATGCGCGGCACCGTATCCGCGGAAGCCGGGGCCCCGGTGGCGGAAGCGCCCGTGGTCCTTTTCCTGGGCACCAGCCTGACGGCGGGCTTCGGACTGGATCCGGATGACGCCTACCCCGCGCTGATCGAGCAGAAGATCCGTGACGCGGGCCTTCCCCACCGCGTGGTCAATGCGGGGGTCAGCGGAGAAAGCTCCGCGGGCGCGCTGCGCCGGCTCGACTGGCTGCTTCGCCAGCCCTTCGACGTGCTGGTGCTGGAGACCGGCGCCAACGACATGCTGCGGGGCGCCGACCCGGACGAGACGCGGCGGAACATCCGCGCCATCGTGGAACGGGTGCGCACGGAGCGCACGGACGCCCGCATCGTCCTCGCGGGGATGATGGCGATGCCCAACCTGGGCGAGGCGTACGTCCGCCGCTTCCAGTCCATCTATCCGGAGATCGCCCGCGAAGAGGGTCTCCCGCTCGTCCCCTTCCTGCTGGAGGGGGTGGCCGCCGAGACGGCGCTCAACCTCCCCGACGGGGTGCACCCAAACGAGCGGGGGCAGGCGCGGGTGGCGGAAACCGTGTGGCGGACGTTGGAGCCGGTGCTCCGCGATTCCCCCACCGCTGTCCCTCCACGGCTCTGAGCGAGACCGCATGCCGCCGATCTCGGCTTCGCGGACCGAAGTGTTCTGCGGGCCTCTCTCCTTAGGCTGTCATGGCAAAGCGTGCGGAGGCACGCGAAAGGAAAACCGTGCCAGCGATCGTCGGTCCGAGCGCGTACAGCCAGAAGAGGAGAGGATCGTTCCCGAGTGGGCGCACGTTCACCAGAAATGCCGTCCACGCCGCAATGTACGATGACCCCATCAGCGCGATATGCGTCCGTAGCATACGGGCAAACACCTGCGGGTTGACGTACCGTGCCCGAAGCGCCCGGCGCAGAGCAATCCAACCTCCGGCGACCCAGCTCAACGTCAGAACCCCGATAGTCAGGAGAAAAAAATCATTCTCCCGCATCGAGAGCGGCAACGACAGCAGCGCCATCCCGAGCATACATACGGCATACGTCCGTCCGATCCACCGATGCCAGGGAGCGTTCCTGCCAAACTTCGGCAGCGCAATCGCGACGGCTCCGAAAACGAATCCACCGAAGCCGAGTGCAATGTGTAGCACCCGCATCACCGAATACGTTTCCGGTGCCATCATTTACTCCTCTGGTGATGCAGAAGCGCGCAGCCGAGCCTCAACGGTCTCGAGATTGGCCCGCATGTGACGCAGATTGTCAATTGAAATCTCGGACAGTGTGCGGTTCGCCAATTCGACCGCGCGTGGCACCACCTCTTGTAGCAGCTCCACACCAGGCTCTGTCAGGACCAGTCGGAACGTCCGTCGATTCTCCCCCGGGAGTCGTGCGAGCCATCCGCGCTCCACCATTCGGCTGGTCAACACCGACACGGTTGCTCGCTCAAGCAGGAGGTACTCCGCTAGCGAGGACGGCGCGATTCCCTCGCTGCCACCCTGCTCCCAAACAGCCAGCAACACGCGAAACTGCGCCTGTGTCACCCCAACACGAGCAAAACACTGATCGAATCCTGTTGCCATGCGTGTCCCGATTCGCATGAGCGCCGTGCAGACCCACGAGGTGAGAAGTTCGTCGTTCATGATTAGCAGCCTAATGGTAAGTTCACCAACAAACAAGGCTCGCCGCCGTCTATGCTGGAGGCGACGCGACACCTGGCGCGGAACGAGCCCTATACGGACGGACTTGTCCCTACCCTCGGAGGAGAGGCTTGATTGGGCTGGCACGAGAGGTGCCGCTGCAGTGTTGCTGGAAATCGCCGTCTTCCTGTGGTTCGGGACTCGGCAGCCGTCACTGCCCAGGGTATGAGACTCGGCCGCTTTGCCGCTCGACGGAACACCGGCCCTGATTCGACTCGCCTGCGAGCCCGTGCTGCGCCCCCCGACAGCTCCGCAGGAGGCGTGACGATCCGGGAATCCAGCGGTGACGCGAGCGTGGACGCGGTGGCGCTTCGCCTCGTACGGCGTCTCCGATTCGTTCCGATGAAGATTTGCCGCCCCTCTCGCTTTAGCGGCTCCGAGGGCGGGCTGCAGCAGCCCCGCCGCAACCGGATGATGGGATGGAGGCGACGATCCCGCACCTGAAACAATGAGCAACCCCGCCGACGACCCGCCATGCGAGGAGGGCGAGTTGGACGCGCTGGTCGATTCGCTGCTCGCGCCGTACGCGCACCCTGGTGCTCCGGGTGGAAGCGTGGGCGTGTTCCACCGCGGTCGCACCCTATTCCAGCGTGCCTGTGGGCTGGCCCTGCTCGAGCCGCCGGCTGCGACGGGGACCCGGACCAACTACCGACTCGCATCGCTGACCAAGCAGTTCACGGCCACCGCGATCCTGATCCTGGTCGAGCGCGGCGCGCTGGCGCTGGATACGGCGGTACGTGAGGTGCTTCCGGAGCTGCGCGATGGCGGCGAGCCGGTCCGCGTCCACCATCTGCTCACGCACACCTCCGGCGTGTGGGACTACGAGGATCTGATCCCCACTGGCCAGACGGAACAGGTGGGAGATGGCGACGTGCTCGCGATGCTGGCCGGGTGCGATCGACGATACTTCGGCCCGGGTGAATCGTTCCGGTACAGCAACTCCGGCTACGCCCTGCTCGCCACCGTCGTGGAGCGCCGCGGCGGCGGCTCCTTCGCGGACTTCCTGCGGAAGCGGATTTTCCGCCCCCTCGGTATGCACACGGCGGTGGCGTACGAGGCCGGGCTAAGCTCCGTACCGGAGCGGGCCTACGGCTACGCGGAAGCTGCGGGCGGGTTCTCCCCGGCGGACCAGGACCTGACCAGCGCGGTGCTGGCGGACGGCGGGGTGTACGCCTCCGTCGCCGATCTCGCCTGCTGGGAGGACGCCCTGGTCTACCCGCACCTGCTTTCCCCGGCGACGCTGGAGCGGATGTGGAGCCCGGCGAAGCTCCGGGATGGAACATCGATCCCGTACGGCTACGGGTGGTACGTGGATGTGGACCGCGACCGCCGGCGATTGACTCACCACGGCGAGAGCATTGGGTTCCGGAGCGCCGTGATCCGGTATCCGCGCGAGCAGCTCGGGGTATGGGTGCTCACCAACCGGAGCCCCGGTTCGCCCTGGGAGCTGGCGCAGCGGATTGCGGAACGGGGTGCTGGCGCGGCTCGGCAGCCCGGAGCGGGCGGCGCCGGCGCCGCCCTGGCCCTTCCACGACTTCGGTTGATCGTATGCGCTCGCCTGACCACCCAATCTCCGCAGCCCACCATCCGATGAACGCGACACCACGAACGGGCGGACCCGACGGGTCAGCGGGTCCGCGCCCGCATTCGGCAGGGCAGATCCTGCGCAACACCCGCTTCGGCGCCCTTGTGCTGGCCCTGGCGCTGGCTGTCGGCGGCTGCGCCCACGCGCCCGTCCGGGAGGTGGTCACCTGGGGCGAGATCGCGAGCCAGCCGGCACCTTCTCCGGGCGAGCGCATCCAGTACGGGAGCGACTCGCTCCACTTCGGCGAGCTTCGCCTTCCTCCCGGGCCGGGTCCGCACCCGCTGGCAGTGGTGATCCACGGCGGGTGCTGGAGATCGCAGTACGGCATTGATCACGTCGCCCCGATGAGCGCAGCGCTCACCCGCGCGGGCGTCGCCACCTGGACGCCGGAGTACCGGCGCGTCGGCGACCCCGGCGGCGGGTGGCCGGGCACCTTCCACGACATCGCGCGGGGGGCGGATCACGTGCGGACGCTCGCGCAGCGCTTCCCCGTCGATACCGGCCGCGTGGTGCTGGTGGGACACTCCGCCGGGGGGCAGCTCGCGCTCTGGCTGGCGGCACGCCCGAAGCTGCCGGCGGGGAGCCCGCTGGCGGGCGCCCCACCGCTGCGCGTCCGCGGTGTGGTTTCTTTGGCCGGGATTACGGACCTCCGGGAGTACGCAGCCGGGATCGGGAGCTGCAACGCCGCGGTCGCGCCGCTGCTCGGAGGCACGCCGGACGAGGTGCCCGAGCGGTACGCGCAGGTGAGCCCCGCCGAGCTGCTCCCCCTCGGCGTACCGCACCGTCTGCTCCATGGGACTGCCGACGCCATCGTCCCCGTGGAACAGAGCCGGGACTTCGCCGCGCGGG
>JALZKG010000028.1 GCA_030859365.1 Gemmatimonadota bacterium | reverse complement strand
CGAACTCCGCCTTGCGGTGCGCTAGGAGGAGCGCCGGCGGAACGCCCGCCCCGAGGTGGAGCCCGATGCGGGCTGAAGAGGCGGCGTTTCCCCCTCCCGCGCACACCCCGCACCGTCCGGACACTTTCGAAGATCGCCACCGGTGCCCGCGTCGCCCCTCGCGGCATGGCCCGCGGTGTCGCGCGACCGTCTCTGAATATGACCCGGGCAGAGCGCCGACGCTCGCCCGGCGGTCCGCGACTCGGAGGTGCCCCATCGACACGGCAGCCCTGCCCCGGTTCTCCTGGTCTCACTCCCGAGACCGCACCTTCGCCCGCTGCGCCCGGCGCTACTACCTGCGCTACTACGCGGGGGCGGGGGGATGGCGGGAGGACGCGGACCCCGCGACGCGCGCGGCGTACTGCCTGCGGCATCTGATCACCCTGGAACTCGCGCTGGGGATTGAGCTGCACGAGCGGGCGCGCGAGATGGCCGGGGCGGTCCGCGCGCGGCGGCCCGTTCCCTCGGCGGAAACCCTGCGGGCGCGTACGCGTTCGGCGATGAACCGGCTGTACGCACGGCACGATGTGGCGGCATTCCTCACCGACCCGAAGCGCTCCCCCGTGAGGATGGAGGTGTTCTACGAGCGCGGGACGGACCCGGATCGCCTGGCCCGCCTGCGGGAGAAGATGGAGCTGTGCCTGGAGGCGCTCTGCGGGTGTGCCCTCTGGAGCGAACTGGCTGAAATCAGACCCGAGGATGTTCTGCTCGTCGACCGCCTCTCTGCCTTCGCGCTCGATGGCGTGACCGTGTACGCGGCCCCGGACCTGGTCTACCGCACCGGAGAGGGGCACGTGATCGTGGAGTGGAAGACGGGGCCCGATCCCGGGGTGCGGGAGCAGACGGCGCTCTACGGACTCTTCGTTCGGGAAGGGCTCGGCGCGTCCGATGCGGAAGGGCGATTCCAGGTGCGCCTGTTCCGGCTGGACCTGGCCACGGAGGAGCGGTGGGAGATCGGCGCATCAGACTTAGCGGGTGCCGAGGCGCGGGTGCGGGACGGCGCGGCGACCATGCGGCGCCTGCTCCGAGACGCGGAAGCGAACGCGCCGAAGCCGATCGAGAGTTTTCCCCTCACTCCGCACCGGGGGCAATGCTCCCTCTGCCCCTTCTGGGCGATTTGCGAGGACGAAATCAGGACCTCCGCCCCCGCCGGTCTGAGCGGGAGCATCGCTCCGTCCGCGGGTCAAGCGCTCCCGACCGATACGGCGCCTGAGCGCACCGCGTGAGGTGTGAGCGGCACGCACGCGGCCTCCGAGGATCACCGGCCGCCGGTCCGCGCCCTTTCCTTTTTGTCGCCAGGGTACCCAGACCCGACCGCAAGAAAACCACTCAGAATCACAACCCGCTGAGGCTCACCTCGCCACCCTTTTTGCCCCCGCGCGCCCCGGGGTGCCGATGGTCCGTCTTTCTGTCACGCAGTCCGTCAGCCGACACGCGCGCCCCGCCGGGCGACGCGCGGGTCCGGTGACCGGGCGCAGGTCCGACCAGACAACCACGACCGGAGCGGAGGGTCCACGTGCAACCCTACACCCAGGGACAACTCAGCCGCGATCTGGCGCGGGCACGGGCCGGGAACGCGGCCGCGCTCGACGACCTGCTCTGCCGGCTCCACCCCGCGCTCGTCCGGTACGCGCGGGCGCGGCTGAGCGCGGAGCCGGACGCCGACGAACTCGCACAGGACCTGGCGCAGGACGCGCTGATCCGCGTCCTGCAGAAGGTCGAACAGTGCCACGGACAGGACGACAAGCAGATCCTCGCCTGGGCGCTGGCGATCGCCCGCAACATCTGCCTCGACCACTTCCGCGCGGTCCGCCGACGCCCCTCCTCGGTCCGCCTCTCCTGGGAACTCGGCGAGCTCCTGCACCCCTGTTCCGCCGCGGACCCGCGGACCGATGGGACGGGTCTCCCCCGCCCCGCCCCGGGGCGCCGGCTCCTCCGGGCCCTGCTGCGCGACGCGGTCCGCTCCCTTTCGCCCACGGCGCGGCGGCTCCTGCGCCTTCGTATCGAACAGGACGAGACCTGGGGCGCCGTGGCGGAGGACCTCGGCCTCACGCAGTCGGCGGCGAAGCGGCGGTTCCAGCGGCTACAGGTTTCGTTGCGCAAGGACGTGCTCCGCCGCGTCGGACAGCTCGGAAGCAAGGAACACGATTCGGTGCTCCGCTACCTCGACCGGCAGTACCGCTGAGGCGCAGGCGCAGGGCCGCGAGCTATAGTCTGTAGACCGCGCGGCCCCTCCGCGGCTATTGGGCAGCATCATGCGCCCGCCAGCCGCACCGCCCCACGTCGGATCCCTGCTCCGGAACCTGCGCCACGGGGCCGGGATGTCGCAGGAGGCGCTCGCGGCGCGTGCCGGGCTCCACCGGACCTACATCGGCCAGCTGGAGCGCAGCGAGCGGCAGCCAACGGTCGCGACGGTGACCCGGATCCTGGACGTGCTCGCGGTCAGCTGGGGGCAGTTCGGAAGGTTGCTGGACCAATCACGAGGGCAGACCTCCTGAGGAGGGCTGCCCTCGGCTCATTTCGCCAGCTCTCTGATCGTTCGCCACGCACGGATCCGTAGGGCCTAATCCCGCGACGCTTACACCCCTGACGTCGCCGCCCCTGCCCCCCAAACCCCTGTCGGCACTCGGGCCTCAGCAAGGCATTCCATGACCGATCTCCTCAAGCCGCTCCGCGCGCGGGTCCGCCGGTTCCTCGTCCGGGCGTTCCCCACGGTTTTCGTCCGGGTGAGCCGCGGCGATATCGAGCGCGCGCACGCGGCGCTCGCGGATCCGACCGACGCAGAGCGACACGATGCGGAGGAAGCGAAGAGGCGCGCCCGCGCGACCCACGAGGCGGTTCACCGCAGATCATCCGACGAAGCGCCGTGACCTTCCCCCACCCGACCGCTTCGGGAACATCAATGCTGGACGTAGAGCGCGGCCCGATCCTTATAATCCTCGATTATTCAGCAAGGGTAGCGGCTGAATAGCGTAGGCAAGAAAAGCCCATAGCGCATCTCGCGCCGGCGCCGTAGGATGGAAGTGCGACCAACCCTCCTTGCGGACCCCGACAGGAAACACGCTATGGGTGAATCCCAATGTAGTCTTTTTCAGCCGGATTTCAACCGTAGCATTCGGGTGGAGGCCCGCCGGGATCGGCTGAGCGCCGATGGAGGCGCCCTGCTGCTGCGGGA
>JALZKG010000026.1 GCA_030859365.1 Gemmatimonadota bacterium | reverse complement strand
CCCGCGCGGGGAGCGACAACCTTCACCTAGGCTGAGTCCGGCGGGATAGCGGTTTCAATCCACGCTCCCGCGCGGGGAGCGACCTGGTAGACCTGCGGCTGGCCGTAGCTGTCGCGGTTTCAATCCACGCTCCCGCGCGGGGAGCGACAACCGTGGATGGCTTGTGGGCGGTGCCGTAATGTTTCAATCCACGCTCCCGCGCGGGGAGCGACCTCCAGAGCGGAGATCGTGCGCTTCTTGATATTGTTTCAATCCACGCTCCCGCGCGGGGAGCGACGACTTGCCCTCATCAAAGGCCAGGTCCTCGAAGTTTCAATCCACGCTCCCGCGCGGGGAGCGACCCCAGATCATGGACCAGATCAAATTTCAGGGGATGTTTCAATCCACGCTCCCGCGCGGGGAGCGACCGCAATAGCGCCAATGCCGGGGTGTCGGTTCTCGTGTTTCAATCCACGCTCCCGCGCGGGGAGCGACCCACTCCTCCATTGCGTCCAGGTCTCGACCGTCCTGTTTCAATCCACGCTCCCGCGCGGGGAGCGACCGCCAGCGAGCGCGGGGTGCCGCCCTCGTCCAGGTAGTTTCAATCCACGCTCCCGCGCGGGGAGCGACGCTACTACCGTCTTTACATCAACATCATCGGCCAGGGTTTCAATCCACGCTCCCGCGCGGGGAGCGACCCCCTTTGTCGGGATTCACTCGACCGCTCCCTCGTGGTTTCAATCCACGCTCCCGCGCGGGGAGCGACCACCGTTGCGCGGAAAGTTTGCCCGCCGAAGCGGTTTCAATCCACGCTCCCGCGCGGGGAGCGACTCCGGCGTGTCCGCGAACTCGCGGCCACCCATCTTGTTTCAATCCACGCTCCCGCGCGGGGAGCGACCGCCACGCTCAGCCGGCTATCCGAGACAGGGGCCAGGTTTCAATCCACGCTCCCGCGCGGGGAGCGACGTGGAGCGACTGGGGAACGAGGCGGGCGTGGCGATGTTTCAATCCACGCTCCCGCGCGGGGAGCGACGCTTGGCAAGCTCGCTGTAGGCATCGAGCTAGAGGCGTTTCAATCCACGCTCCCGCGCGGGGAGCGACGGCGGGGGTCGTAAACCACCGCCGGTACTGCATCAAATTGCTTCTCCCCGCGAACCCCACCGGCACACATCCTGATTCCGAGGCTGAAACGCAGAGACCGATTTGTAACCACCTGCAACCAGCCAACTTGCCAGGATCGCGAACCTCCCCGGGAAACCATGTGCGCTTGAGGTTCGCGGAAGACGCTACACGATCAGCGGACCCTCCAGGTCGATGCTTGGCTTCGCCCCGTGGTGCTCCACCCGATGTTTCCAGTTGCTCCCGAGGAAGTAGAAGCGAAGGCTGTCCTCCTCCGGCTCGTACTCCTCCATGAGCCGGATCCGCAGCCGCGTCCACTTCTCCGGGTCCAGCTGGCACTCGAACACCGAGTTCTGAACCCGCTGGCCGTAGTCCAGACACGCCTGCGCCACCCGCCGAAGCCGCTTCCGCCCCTCCCGGGTCGTGGTCCCGACATCGTAGCTCACCAGCACCAGCATCGTCCCTCCCGTTCGGCGTGAGAGTCACTTCCAGATGAACGGCGGATACGCATCCAGATCCCCGCGCAGATGCCGCGCCAGGAGCCGGGCCTGCAGGTGTGGGAGGAGGCCGACGGTCGTCTGGTCTCCCAGAAAGGGGTGGCGGATCTCCTCCTGCTTCCGCTTCTGGTAGGCAACCAGGACGGTCTTGCGCGTGTCGTCGTCCATCTGGATCCCGCCGGAGCTCGTCTTCCCGAACCCCGAGGCCTGCACCTGCTTCCGGTTGATGAGCGAGAGCGCCAGCCGGTCCGCGAAGAAGGGGCGGAACTCCTCCATCAGGTCCAGCGCCAGCCCCGGCCGTCCCGGGCGGTCCCGGTGCAGGAAGCCCACCGCCGGGTCGAGCCCCGCCGATTCGCACGCCGCGCGGAGGTCGTGCGCCAGCATCGCGTACAGAAAGGAGAGCAGCGCGTTGACGTTGTCGAGCGGCGGGCGGCGGCTCCGCTCGTGGAAGGTGAAGTCCGCCTTCTGCGCGGTGATCAGGTGGTCGAACGCCCCGAAGTACACCCGGGCCGCCTCGCCCTCCACTCCCCGCAGCGTGTCGAGGTCGCCGGGGGTGAGCGCGTCCCCCAAGCAGCGGTCCAGGTGGACCGTCGCCCTCTGCAGCGCGGCGCCGTCGGTCCTGTCGGGGTGGTCGCGTGCGGCGCGCAGGAGCACGGTACGCGCGTTGGCGATCTTGCCGAGGATCATGGAGCGGGCGATGGCCGCCGAGCCTTCGACGCTGTCCGCGCGGCGGTACTGCTCCCGCCGCAGGAGGACGTTGCCCGGGGTGAACCCGTGCACCCGCGCCAGAAAGCGGCCCCGCTCCGTGTGGAAGGAGATGGCGACGCCCCGCTCCCCGCAGAGCCCCATCAGGTACGGGCTGCACGAGACCTGGCCGAAGCACACGATCCCGCCGAGGTTATGCAGCGGCACACGCAACCGGGTTTCCCGCTCCACCCGCACCACCACCGCCTCCCCGTCTCGGGCGAGGTACGCCCCCTGGGTGGTGACGAAGAGGGTGTTGAGGTGCCGCTTCATGCGTCGCTCGGAGTGGCGGGGAGTGCGGCGGGCTCCAGCCCCCGGATCGCCCGCTCCAGGTAGCGCGCCGCGGAGCGGCCGGGGCCGAGCGCCTCGGGGAGGCACAGCTGCAGCAGCGAGCAGCGCTCGCACTTCGGCTCCCGGACGGCCCGGGGGGTGATGCCCCCGCGGATCATCTCGTGCAAGCGGAGCGCGGCCGTCTCGGTTGCCGCCCGCAGCGCCGCGTCGAAGGCGATGTCGAAGCGGCGGCGGGTGGTTCCGTAGAAGAGCGCGCCCGCAGGGATCGGGGTCCCAAGCATCTCTTCCAGGCAGAGCGCCTGGGCGCAGAGCTGCGTCTCGTCGGAGCGGTCCCGCTTCGGCTTTCCGCGTTTGTACTCCACCGGAAAGGGCCGCCAGTCGTCCGCGCCCGTGCGGTGGAACTCGACGGCGTCCGCCTTGCCGATCAGCCCCAGCCGGAGCGAGCGCAGCGGGACGCCCCGGGCGATCCGCAGATCTCCCCGCGACTCGCCCGGCGCCGTGTCCACCTTCTTGTGGAGATGGCTCCCCTCCAGCGTCAGCCGGTTCTCCGCCCACAGCCCCTCCACGTGAATCAGCGCGCACTGCCGCTCGCAGAACAGCAGGTGCTGAAGCGCGGATAGCGGGAGGAGGTCGTCTTCGGAAAACATGCGTGTGGATCGTGGTTCGGAGGTAGTCTGCACATCGAGCCTTCCCGCACCGGCGCTTTACACGTACGTTGCACGTACACTGAAACGGGGATCAACGGGAGATCACTATGCAAAAGAAGCTGACCATTACCGTAGACGAAGCCGTGTACGACGGCCTGTACCGCACGGTCGGTCCACGTCGAATCAGCCAGTTCATCGAGAATCTGGGAAGGCCTCACGTAGTCCGCGACAACCTGCCGGATGCCTACGCGCGCATGGCCGCGGACGAGGCGCGGGAGGTGGAGGCCGAGGAGTGGACCGAAGCGCTGCTCCCCGACATGCCCGATGAAGCGCGGTGAGGTCTGGTGGGTTGATTTCGCCCCGTCCGTCGGCGGCGAGATTCGCAAGCAGCGCCTGCTCCGCCGGGCCGGCGAGCTCTCCCGCGACGACATTGAGGCGGTCGAGCGGGCGGTGCGGGTGCAGTTGGGGCTCGTGACGTAAGACGAGCAACGCGCACGGCTGCTGGCGGGTAAACACACTTCCCATACTATCAGACAGCCCAACTCCCGGCTGCTGTAAGGGCGTGTTCGGCGGGCAGGATGTCATCCATCACTCCCAGGAATTCGGGATCGTACCGCCCGCCCCAGGCGTAGATCTCCCGGCGCCCCGGAATGGGTGCAAGGCCTCGTTCCTCGACGCGAGGGCGCCGAAGCTGTACGCTCAGCCGGAGGAGTTCGGTGGTGGTCACCTTCTCCCGCCGTTCCAGCGCCGCCCGCAGCGCCTCGTCCACCACGACGAGGACGGTGTCATCCGCGATCACTCTCCCTTCCGCCGCCACGAGGGGATAGTTGCACGCGCGCTCCGCGCCTGTCAGTACCTCTGCGAAGCGGGCCGGCTCGTCCAGCTCGCGGCGGATCGCCTCTGTCACCACTAGTGCCGGGTCCCGGCTGTTGACCAGATCGTCCTCCAGCATCTCTTCCAACACGCGCCGCGCCATCTTCCAGGCCGGGTTCAGTGTCACGCCGGCCTCTCCCGGTGCGAGCGTGAAGTCGTAGACGATGCCCGCTCCCCGTTCCCCGTGGCGGTTCACGCGCCCACCCACCTGGATCAGGCTCGCCGCGCTCGCCCGCTCGCGAAAGGCGGTCTGGAAAGAAAGATCCACCCCGGCCTCGACGCAGCTCGTCGCCACCAGTGTCCAGTTTTGATCGTGTCCTTCGGCGAGGCGATCTTGGACACGCTCCAGGATGCTATCGCGGTCGCGGGGGCAAAGGGCGGTGGAGAGGTGCAGAACGTCATCTCCATCGTCGCGCATCCGCTTCGCGACGGTGGCGGCGCTCTGGATTGTGTTGAGGATTACGAGGCGGGGGCCCGCGGCTGTTTGGATGTGTTCGCAGAGTGCCTGGACGGTCAGCCCCTCGACGGATTCGTAGCGAACCCGCACCCCCTCGCGGTTGAGCAGGCGCACGTGCAGCTCTCGTCCCGAGTTTGTGGCCTGAAGGAGTTCAGGTAGCTCGACCGGCCGCTCCACAATACGGTCCAACTCCCAGAGCCGCGCGAGTGAGCCGGAGGCGAAGACGAAACGGCAGCCCCACCGTTCCGCCAACTCCCGCATCCAGCGCCAGTTTTGCGGCCATAGCGGAGCGGGCAAGGCCGCGTGCGCCTCGTCCAGGAAGACGGCAGCGCGGGGCAACTCGTGCAGCTTGCGGAGCCGGGCGGGCTCGTTTGACGCCAGCGTCTCAAAGAACTGCACCGCGGTGGTGACGATCACGGGTGCACGCCAGAGCGTCGCCAGGTCACGATCCTCCGGCGCCGCGAAGTCCGCGCGGTGGTGGTGCTCGGCCACGGCTTCTTGCGGGTTCTCACCGGGGAGAACCAGCGCCGCCCGGAGCTCCTTCACCGCCTGCGTAATGATATTGGTGTAGGGCGCGACGACAAAGATGTGGCGCAGCTCCTCGTCGGCGGCACGGCGGAGCAGGTGTGCGGTTACGGCCAGCGTCTTTCCGATCCCCACCGGCCCTTCGCACCGGGCAAGCGGTGCATCGACCGGCGCGTCCAGGCAGGCGTGGAAGAAGTCGCCGCGATCCCCTAACCGCTCGCCGCGCCCCTGTGACTTCGCGTCGCGCGCTTTGGCCGCGACGACTTCCTCCAGCCGCCTCAGCCGCTCCCGCCAGCGGGTGGCTACCCGTTCCTCGCCCGGCATCGGCGTTTCGGTTCCAGCGTCGTACGACGCGCTGTCGGTATGATCAGCGTCCACCAGGCAGGAAAGTGCCAGGCGCATCGGCAGTCCGTGCAGTTCTTCCGCCGTCCTCGCCTCGGCAGCGTAAGCACCGCAAGCTCGTTCATGATCCGCGACGTAGTCTGCGAGGTGCGTGTCCACGCGCGCGATTAGTGCATCGTGCTCGCCCTCTTCAGGATCGCGGTCCCGCCCGCCGCGCAACTTCTGTGGCAGGGTTTCCTCCCGATCCCGCTCTGGCAGTCCCGGTCGGTGGTGCGCACGCACCAGCCACGCGGAGGCCTCGTCACCTGACGCGAGTAGGTGTGCGATGCCAGCGTCCACATGGTCCCACGACAGCCGCTCATTCCGGCTCCGCGACAACGGTCCCTGATTCTCCTCGTCCAGCTTGCCGAGATCGTGGAACTCCGCCGCGGTATGGACAGCAGACACAAACGCGGGGAATGCCGAAGCGTTCCTCCCAACCGCTGCCTCCGCACGTTGTCTCGCTCCTTCCCGCACCGCCTCGACATGAAGGTGATACGGCTGCGGGGCTCGTTTGGGGTTGTGCCGCGGAGGGGAGTGAGCAACCAGTTCAGGCCGCTCGCTCGACATTCTCCCAGTCCCGCATCGTGAGGTCCTCGAACGAGGCGAGCCGTGCACTCACCTCTTCCAGCAGCGCGGCGGGAAACTCGTAGTCCGCGGCGGAGGTGGATGGCTCTCGAGGATCGTCTCCTCTGCGCATCGGGGTGAGCGCGTCGATGATCCGCGAGTCTGGACACGAGCCGAGCGGTGACTTGTGCTCCGCGTACCAGGCGTGGCGGATCTCCACGAATGGCCGAATGGCGGAAGCGGTGTTTCGGTAGGCGTGCGGGATCAGGAAATTCATCAGCTCGGTGTCCTCGGCCGTGCAGCCGTTCTTGCGCGCCATCATCGGGTTGACGAAGAAGGGCATCGCGTAGACGGCGTGCTGCACGACGCGCCATCCGAGCGGCGCCATTCCTCGGTCCTTTTCGCTCTGCACTCCCGCTTTGTTCGTGGTGGTCATCCGCTCGACGACGATGGGTGAGATCGACACTCCCGGACCGAACTGCACCACACCGGTGCTGATGAAGTGTTCCGTGTCGCCCTTGTTCTCCACGCCCTTCATACTCTCCAGAAAGGTGTTGCCGAAGATGCGGGCGTCCCAGAAGCTCCGGTTGAACGTATCCGCGTCCATCTTGCCGATTTCGCCCCGGTCCCGGCCGCGGGTCTCCAGGATGCCGTAGTCATCGTCGGCGCCCAGGTTGAGAGTGGCCTTGGCTGCCTCCCAGACCGGCCCCTCCTTGTCGGCCACGAGGTCGCGAAGTTTGCGCTTGAACGAGACGGGAGAAATCAGTCCGCGCCCGTCCGCGTCGATGGTGCGGGGTTCGCTCTCCTGGTCGGGATCGCCGTTGGGGTTGGAGTGGCGGACCTCGATCACCAACAGTCCGGTCCCGCGGTTGAAAGGCGACATCACTGATCTCCTTGTTCGGGGTTGTTGTTGCCGTCGGTCGGTGTCGTCTCATTCGCGCGGGGCGGCCCGGCGAGATAGCCGAGGAGCAATTCGGCGCGGAACTCGTCGTTTACCCCGCTGCGCCTCGGTAGCCGCCCATGCAGATCCTTGGCAAGGTCAGCAGCGCGTCGTGCCGCGGTGATCCCGTTGCGGATTTGCCACGCGCGGGCGTTCTCCTGCCGCGCCTTTTCGTCGGTACCGTCCGACTTCGACTCCGGTACGCGAAAGCCGGCATTGCGCTTGGCCCAACCTGCGTAGACCGCCCATCGGCGGCCGAGCACGTCCAGCGCACGCGTGGGATCCGACTGGGCGAGCGGGAGCACCGCGTTTCCAATGAGCCGCGGAGGAAGCGCCGAACCGCCACGTTCGCTGGCGTTGTAGCCGGCGTGGAGCGCATCGGCCGTCGCGAGGAGCCGGCCGAGCTTGTACGCGACTTCTTTCATGTATTCCTCCCGTGTGCGGCCCAGCTTATGAAGCAGCAGGCCCAAAAGGGTGACAGTGTTGAGCGCTTCCCGACGGTCGAACTCCTTGAGATCATCAAATCCGCGCCCCTGTGCGTGGCCTACTCCTTCCAGCAAAACCCCGCGGCTGCGGAGCACGCGCCGAAGTGCAGTTCGACCGGGGGTGATTGCTGCACCTATGGGTGCGAGAAAGAGACGCATTGTCTCATCGTACGTGAGGCCGACGATCTCCTGCCGCTGCGTACCCCCGCGGATGAAATGCTGCCGCGTCAGACGTGGGAGGTTGAACGGAGCAACATCCCCTGGGGCAGACCAGCGCGGCGGCTGGCCTCGTTCCGTTGGAATCGGCAGGCGGATTCCGCGCGGCACGTTGTCACAGCCGTTGGACCAGCGACGGGCGGCAGCGAGCAGTGTGTCGACGTCCAGTGTCGCGCTGTAAGCCACCTTGCGGTTGGCCGGATCGAGTTTGCGTAGGACAAACAGCGACAGCGGCGTTTCCTTGCGCGCCTTCACCTTGCCTTCGAACGCCTGCGTCAGCCGTTCCGCGAAGGAGGCGAAGCGGCCCTCGGCGCCGGGCTCCGGCTCTGCATCTTCCGAATCGTCCGAAAGGAGTGCGGCGAGTCTCACGTGCTCGGCGCCCGGAACGAACGCGATCAGGAGGTCCTGTTGCTTTGGCCGCTCGCCGGGAATTCCGCGCCAGGTCCGGTCCTTCCACTCATCGCGCGTCAGCGCCTCGGCGGCGGCTTGCAGGGCCGCGGCCGTGTCCGTTCCCACGGCCACCGCGTCGGTGCCGCTACGTCCATACCGCGCGTTCGTGGGCGCGTCCTTGTTGCGGGCGAAGAGAAAGGTCTGCCCGAGAATGGGCAGGTTGGGCTGCGGGAACTTGTCCCCGACGAGAAAAGCATCGCTTCCGGTGACGGTGCAGATGCCGTTTGGGTCGCCGGTGATTTCCGCAGTGAGGGCGCGGCTGATCTCCGGCACGTTTCGTTCGTCCCGCACGAAACGGGGGAAATCGCCCGACACGTCGAAGAACAGAGGCGCCCCTCCGTCCACGAGCACGGATGCGGTCAACGACAGCTCCGAAATACGGCCCCGTTGCACGTCCCGGATGATGGCATCAACGATCCCTTGCAGCAGCTGAAGCGGTTCTTCAGCCGCACGCAGCAATCGGTCGAGCACGGAAGGAACGGCGGCCGCATTCGTGTCGCAGAGTGCCGCGAGCTGCGCGCGGCGCTCACGCAGACGCTTGAGGTAGCCGTCTCCGGGCCAGCCGGCGAACGCCTGCTCGTCGAGTGCCGCTTCGTCTATGAGAGCGCGCAGCGCCGTCCAGCGCTTTGCTTCGTCAGCACGTTTGTCACGGACCATCTTCAGTTGCGCATCCTCCGGGTCAACCCGCAGCAGAGCGTTCTTGATCGGGTGGTACGGAAAGCTGTTGTGCTGGCCGTCTCGTAACATCCACAGCTGCGACGCCTCGTCTCCGCTGAGGGCATGCACCCGCCGGACCGTACCTTCGGCGTCCAGGTCCACGCGAAGTGTGGCGAGGGATTTGGCTCCCTTCACATCAGGGTGTCGCACGCCGACCGTAATCCCGGCATCCTCGAGCGCCCGTTTGACCTCGTGAAGTTCATTCAGCAAAGCGGAGCACTCCCTTCTTGATTTGAACATTCTGGCGAAAGGACGGCGCATACCGTCCACCGTGCTCCTGGTCCCACATGCCGTGCAGCATGGACGGGATGGAGAGGTTCAGCGCCTCATCCACGGAATACTCGTCTCGAAAATCCCCCCAGAAGGATGCGGTGAATTCCTTCCACCCAAGCGCCGGAGTCTGCCAGCAGCGGCCCTGCTTCAGCCGGCGTTCGAAAAGGTCCTTGAGGTGGTGCCGCGGGTTGCGCCCGCTCCGTGGCTCCTCTCCTTCTACCTCACCGTAGATGCGGTAGCAAACATCGGCAAGTGCGGTCGCGAAGAGCTGGTGACTGCTCCCGGCGCGGATCACGTTGCTCTTGCGGAGCGGTCCGCGGTAGTTGGTCGTGTACCGCTGCCAGCGAATCTCGCCCGGCGTCTGATCTTCGCGCCGGCAGACCTCTACCTGCGTCGGGTTGATCCAGGCGTTCCCCTGGGCGAAAAAAGCAATTGCCTCGAACATCCCTTTGCACGCGGACCACGTCGGCACCGGATACGACGTTGGGGTACCTCCAGTGTCGGGGCGGGCCCAAAGAGCCAGCGGGCCCGCAATCTCCATCTCAACAGAATATGGTATCGACATTCGCACGCGCGGTGAACCGGAAGTAAGGCTACTTGACGCTACGGCTGACCGCAATTACCCTTCAATCAAACAGCCGTTATTTGCCTTCGGCTTAAGTAGCCATAGAGAGAACATCGTAGCCCGTGGTCCCGAATATACGGCGGCCGGATCGAAGATGCAAGGGACGAATGGGAACTCGAAAATCTCGTAGTAACAAGCGGGCACAGAGGCGGCGTTCTCCCGGGTTGACCGGGCGCGCTGTTGCTCCGCACGGGATCGGTACTTCCGGTGCCGTATCTTCCCATCCGCCTCCTGGAGAAGTGACGCAGTACCGGCGGACTCACACGAGGATTGGGAATGGGCGAATTTTCGATAGAGAATCGATCTTTCACGCCTCGGGACCTCGCACAGCGGAACAGGAGAAGCCAAAGAGGTCCCGGTGGCTTTCCTGGATTTTTGAGCTGATTGCCAGCTGCTTGCGCTGACCCTGCGCCTCTCCCACGGCATGCGGAATGGTAACCTGTGACTTCCGGTAGATCCCGGCATGGATGCGGCGCAAGGCATCCGTTCAGAGCGGGAACGCTCTGTGGATTGTAATTCTCTGGTACTTCTTATCGCCGTAAGGCCAGACGGGTGGTGGAGCATCTCTGTTCCACCACCCGCACCGAGTGTAATACCTAAATCAGCCGACAACCGGCTCAGAAATCACTGGGCGGCTGCCCCGGTGCGTGCCGCGTTCACGGCTTCTGCAAAGTCGCGGGCGACTTCTTCCGCCGGTAGGACGGGCACGCGATCACGAATCCGGTCGAGCACGCCGAAGTGGGAATCTCGTTCCGCCACCATTCGTTCGTGAAGCGCCAGCGGCACCACCGCGGCCATCGGCTTTCCCGATTGCTCCAAGATTACCGTGTCTCCGTCGAGGTGTGCCCGATCGAGCACTTCCGAGAAGTGCCGGCGGGCCTCCTGTGAGGCCATTCGAATCGTCATAGGGACATCTCCACGCTGCCGCGGGGGGAGCGGCCGAAGACGTGGCATAAAACAGATGCAAGCGTTCAGTGGGTGGGTGAGGCGCGGGAAATGCGGCGGCGCTGGGGCCATGTCCATGGTAGCCGAGTTGGAAGCTGCGGGCGAGGTGCTCTCCCCCGCCGTACGCGCCGCGATCCTCGCCTTGGAGGCGCAGATCATGGGGCTGCAGGCACAGATTGCCGCCTTGCAGGCGAGGGTGGTCGAGCTCGAAGCGCGCCTGGGGCAGCAACTCGGGCAACTCCTCGCGTCCGCCCTCGTCCGATCCACCGAGTGCCCCGGCACGCCCGAAGCCGGAGCCGCGCGGCGGCAAGCGCGGTGGGCTAGAAGGGGTACAAGGGACACCACCGCTCCATGGTGGCGCCTGAGCGGGTAGACCTGCCTGCCGTCGCTGTGGCCATACCCTCGCGGGTGCGGCCGTGGTGGGAGAGCCGATGCTCCACCAGGTAGCGGAGCTTCCGGAGGTGCGCGCCGTGGTGAGCGAGCACCAGAGGCTGCGCCTCTGCTGCCCCCGCTGCCGCACCCATACCCGCAGCACCTTGAGTGCCTCGGTGTTCTGGTCCGGGCTGTCCTTGGGCGGCTCGCCCAGCCAGGCGGCGAGCATATCTTCCAACGCGTGTGCACGCTCAGCCCAGAAGATGGTGGTTGCGTCACCCAGCATAAGCCGCTGACGCGAGTTGCGAGCAAGCAGATG
>JALZKG010000490.1 GCA_030859365.1 Gemmatimonadota bacterium | reverse complement strand
TCAGGAACTCGCCGAAGAACTCCTTGGCCCCCGTGGAAGGATTGCGCGTGAAGGCGACGCCCGTCCCCGAGCTATCGCCCATGTTGCCGAACACCATGGAGCATACGCTGACCGCGGTGCCGAGCGTATCCGAGATCGCGTTGACGCGACGGTAGGCCTTCGCCCGCGGCGTATCCCACGAGCGGAAGACGGCCTCGATCGCGCCCCACAGCTGCTCCTCCGGCTCCTCGGGAAAGGGGCGGGCCGCGCTCTCCCGGATCAGCGCCTTGAAAGCGCCGACCAGATGGCGCAGTCCGTCCGGGGAAAGCTCGGTGTCCTCCCGCACCCCCTCCTCGCGCTTCCGCTCCTCCAGCAGCTCTTCGAACCGCTCGTTGCGCACTCCCAGGACGACGTTGCCGTACATCTGGACGAAGCGGCGGTAGGAGTCCCAGGCAAAGCGCTCGTCGCCTGCTTCCCGTGCGAGCGTCTGCACGGTGCGATCGTTCAGCCCCAGGTTCAGGATGGTGTCCATCATCCCCGGCATGGACACCGCCCCGCCGGAGCGGACGGAGACCAGCAGCGGACGCTCCGAGCCGCCGAAGCTCCTTCCGGTCGCCTCCTCGGTACGGCGCAGGTTCGCCTCCACCTGTTCCCGCACCCCGTCCGGGTACGCACCGGTCTCGCTGAAGCGGCGGCACACCTCGGTGGTAATGGTGAAGCCAGGGGGCACCGGCACCCCGATTCGCGTCATCTCCGCGAGGTTTGCACCCTTGCCGCCCAGAAGAGTCTTCATGCGGGCGTCACCCTCCGCCTCACCGCCTCCGAAGAAAAAAACGTACGGGTTCGCCATGAATATCGTCGGAAAGGGGATATTGCTGGAAAGGAGACATCGTTGGAAAACGGTGGGGCTACTCGGGGGCCATAAACGGGTAGCGCCAGCCGTGCGGTGGCTCGAAGGTTTCCTTGATGGTGCGCGGCGAGATCCAGCGGAGCAGGTTGAGCACCGAGCCCGCCTTGTCGTTGGTCCCGCTGGCTCGCGCCCCGCCGAAGGGCTGCTGCCCCACCACGGCGCCGGTCGGCTTGTCGTTGACGTAGAAGTTGCCGGCCGCGTTGCGGAGCGCCGCGTCCGCCTCAACGATCGCGCTCCGCTCGTTCGCGAACACCGCGCCGGTGAGGGCGTACGGCGTCGTCCGATCCACGATGCGCAGCGTCTCCACCCAGCGCGCCTCCGGGTAGACGTGCAGCGACACCACCGGGCCGAACACCTCCTCGCACATCAGCTGGTACGCGGAATCCCTGGCTTCCACCAGCGTCGGCTGGACGAAGAACCCTTCGCTGTCGTCGGCGGTGCCGCCCGCGAGGATCTCCACACCGTCCGCGGTGCGCGCGTGCTCCACGTAGCCGGTGATCTTGTCGTACGCCTTCCGATCGATCACCGCACCCATGAAGTTGCCGAAGTCCGCAGGATCGCCCACGCGGATCTCGCCGATCATCTCCAGCAGCTTCGGCCGCAGCTCGGGCCAGATGGAATCCGGGACGTAGATGCGTGAGGCGGCGCTGCACTTCTGCCCCTGGTATTCGAAGCCGCCCCGCACGATGGCGACGGCGAGCGCCTGCACGTCGGCGCTCGCGTGGGCGACGATGAAGTCCTTGCCGCCCGTCTCGCCGACCAGGCGCGGGTAGGAGCGGTAGCGGTCGATCCGCTCACCCACCGTCCGCCAGATGCTCTGGAAGACGGCGGTGGAGCCGGTGAAGTGGCCGCCCGCGAGGTGCCGGTCGGCGAGCAGCGCCTCGCTGATGGCGACCGGGTTGCCGGGGACGAAGTTGATGACGCCGGGGGGGAGCCCTGCCTCCTCCAGCAGCTTCATGATGTAGTAGCCGCTGTAGACGGCGGTGCCGGCCGGCTTCCATACCGCCACGTTGCCGAGCATGGCCGGCGCCGTGGGAAGGTTGCCGGCGATGGAGGTGAAGTTGAAGGGAGTCACGGCGTAGACGAAGCCCTCCAGCGGCCGGTGGTCCAGACGGTTCCACACCCCCGGTCCCGAAAAGGGCTGCTCCTCGTAGAGCCGCTGGGCGAAGTGCGCGTTCCACCGGAAGAAGTCGATCATCTCGCACGCCGCGTCGATCTCCGCCTGGTGCGCCGTCTTGCTCTGGCCAAGCATGGGGGCCGCGTTCAGCATCGGCCTCCATCGCCCGGCGAGCAGCTCGGCGGCACGTAGAAAGACCGCGACCCGGTCTTCCCAGCGCCACTC
>JALZKG010000487.1 GCA_030859365.1 Gemmatimonadota bacterium | reverse complement strand
GGCCCACGGAGCCGCTCGCCTCAGACCCCCAGCGTGCGATTCAGCAGCTCTGCCAGCCGGTAGCCGGCGAGTGCGATTCGCGGCTCCGCGGCCCGCCAGGCGTGCGGGCGATAGCGTTGCGGCGCGCGCTCGCCGCGGCGGAGCCACGACGGGTACCCCACGCGCTGCGCCACCCGCACCCCCTCGCGGGACCACGTCTCGACCTCCCCCGGCAGGACGCGGCCCTGCAGCCGCGACCGGGGGTGGCGCGCCGCGATTTCGCGGGCGATCCGGCCCACGTACTCCGCTTCGGTGCGCTCCCCGGGGCGCCAGGGAAAGGCGGGACCGACGAGCGCGTCCCAGTACGCGTGCAGGTTGTTGTACGGATAAAGCCCCGCGAGGCGGAACGAGTTGCCGCCGCGGTCCCCCTCCGGATCCTCCGGGGTGATGCGCGCGTTGTTGTGCAGCGGTTGGTGACCGTCGCCCACCAGGTGCAGCAGCCAGGCGAGATCCACCGCCTTGGACGAGTCGGGAACCGACGGGTCCGGCAGCGTGCGCGAGATCCGCTGCACCTGGTCGATCAGCTGGCCGGCGCGGGGAACGTCCGGCCGGTCGATCGGGCCGTGGGGGCCCGGCTCCCAGAAGAAGTTGACGTAGTGCCAGTCGCTCTGCGCGTACACCGAGCCCGGGTGCGCGCGGCTGCGGATCAGGTCCGGCCAGACGGCGGCGTGTGCGAACCATTCGCGCATCCGCTCCTCCTCCGTCCCCGTCTGCGGCCGGAGCGCCGCGATCCCCGACCCCGGGGGGGCGCTCTGCAGCAGCTCGATCGCCCGGGCGCGCACCGCGGGCGTCATCCCGTCCCAGGCGATACGGGCGATCACGCGGTGACCCAGCTCGTCCCACGCGTACGCCGGGCTGCTCCCCAGCGCGCAGACGCCGAGCAGGAGCGCGAGGATCCGGACGGTGACGCGGGCGCGTGCGTTGTCGTTCATGGGGTTGTGCCGGGGATAGGGTTCGAGGGGGTCTCCGCCGATACGACGCGCAGCGCCGAGCGCAAGGGGCCGGGGGGGCGCCAGCCGCCCTCCAGACGCTCCACTGGGTAGCCGGCCGCCTCCATCCTCCTCGCCACGGCTTCCACATCTTCAGCGGCGGGGAGCATCATTTCCCGTTCGAGAAGCCGGGCGTCGCCCAGCCGGTCACCCCCAGGTGGTGGTGGTAGCCGACGTGGAGGTGGACGTGTGCGATGGGGCGACCGAGCGCCCGAGGCGGGTCGCGTCCGGCAGTCGGGCGTCCATCAGCTACGCGGCGCGCGAGATGCGCTCGGTCGGGTGTCGGTGGTGCGGAAAGCCCTCCTCGGTGCCGCGGCCGATCGCCACCAGCGCCGGGATCCGGACGTGCTCGGGAAGGTCGAGCACCCGCTTCACCGCCTCCGCGTCGAAGCCGAGCATTGGCGACGTCTGGTAGCCGTGAGCCTCGGCGGCCAGGAGCAGGTATCCGAGCACGATGTTGCCCTGCTCGGCGCCCCACGCCTCCCGCTCCGCGTCGCTCTTCCCGGCGAACGAGCCCAGGACCGTGTCCCGGGTCGCGGCACGCTGCTCGGCGTTCAGCCCCGGGTGGATCACCTCGTTCACGTTCTCGAGCGTGTCGCGCATGTCCGTGTACAGGACGAGTGTGGCGGGGGCGGAGCGGACCTGCCGCTGGTTGTACGCAGCCCCGGCGAGTCGCTCGCGGGTCTTCGGGCTCTGCACGATCACGAAGCGCCAGGGCTGCAGGTTGAAGGCGGAAGGGGCGAGCCCCGTCACACGCAGAATCTCGTCCAGCTCGTCGCGGGGGATCGGCTCCGGCTCGAAGCTCCGGATGGAGCGTCGATTCTCCGCGGCATCGCGGACGTTGAGGGGCTCGGTCGTGGTGTTGTACACGGTTCCTCGGTGAGGGGTGGCAAACTTCACGTTGACACCTGCACGTGATAACTCGTTTCGTTCCGTGATCTCATCCTTCCCGGACGGTCCCGAGCAGCTCGATCAGGGCACCCAGCTCCTCCTTGCCAAGCCGGCCGAAGCGTCGCTGTTCGATCTCCCACAGCAGCGGAGCCGCCCTGCCCAGCAGCCGCAGCCCCTCGTCGCTGATCCGCGCCGTAACGTGCCGTCGGTCATTCGGGTCGCGCTCCCGGCTCACCAGCCCCACCTCTTCCATCCGATCCAGCAGCCGGGACACGTCCGGTACCTGGGAGATGAGTCGTTCTCCGACTTCGCGGCCGCACAGACCTTGCCCGCCCGCTCCACGGAGGATCCGCAGCGCGTTGTACTGCGCTCCCGTCAGGCCGTACGGCTTGAGCGCATCGCCGATCAGGTGGTCGAGCGTCGCCGCGGTCCGCAGGATGCTGGCCATCGCCTCCGTTTCCGGACTCTCCGGAACGCGCCCGCCGCGGCTCAGTTCGCTTGGAGCACCACCTTGACGCAGTCGTCGTGCTTGTGCTTGAACATGTCGTACGCCTGCGTCGCCTCGCTCAGCGGCATGCGGTGGGTGATGATAAAGGACGGATCGATCTCCCCGTTCCGGATTCGCTCCAGCAGAGGCCGCACGTACCGGTGCACGTGCGTCTGCCCGGTGCGCAGCGTGAGGGCTTTGTTCATGAACGCGCCCACCGGGATCTTGTCGGCGAGGCCGCCGTAGACGCCGGGGACGGAGACGGTGCCGCCCTTGCGGCAGGCCATGATCGTCTGGCGCAGCACCACGGGGCGCTCGGTCTGCGCGCGCACCGCCTGCTTCGCCTTGTCATACCACCCCTCGATGCCGACGCCGTGCGCCTCGAGCCCCACCGCGTCGATGCAGGCGTCCGGCCCCATGCCACTGGTCATGTCGCTCAGCACGTCCACCAGGTCCAGCGTGTTGCCGATCTCCTCGTAGTTGATCGTCTCCACGCCCCCCTGCCGCTCCGCCATCGCCAGCCGCTCCGGGAAGCGGTCGATGGCGATCACCCGTGCGGCGCCGAGCATCTTCGCGCTGGCGATGGCGAACTGGCCCACGGGGCCGCACCCCCACACCGCCACCGTGTCGTCCGGCTGGATGTCGCAGTTCTCCGCCGCCATGTACCCGGTCGGCAGGATGTCCGTAAGAAACAGGACCTGCTCGTCCGTCAGCCCGTCGTTCACCTTGAACGGGTTGACGTCCGCGAACGGGACGCGCACGTACTCCGCCTGCCCACCCGCGTAGCCGCCGGTGATGTGGGAGTACCCAAACGCGCCTGACCCGGAGTGGCCCCACATCTTCTCCGCCAGTACCGCGTTGGGGTTCGTGTTGTCGCAGAGCGACCACTCGTCGCGCTTGCAGAAGAAACAGCTTCCACAGGCGATGGTGAATGGCACGATCACACGGTCGCCCACGGAAAGCTTCTTCACCTCGGCGCCCGTCTCGACGACCTCGCCCATGAACTCATGGCCGAGGATGTCGCCCTTGCGCATGCTCGGGATGTAGCCATCCACCAGGTGCAGGTCCGAGCCGCAGATAGCGGTGGAGGTCACCCGTACGATGGCGTCACGTGGGTTCAGGATCTCGGGATCAGGGACGGTTTCGACGCGGACGTCGTTGGTGCCCATCCAGCAGAGAGCTTTCATCGGGTCTCCTGTTTGATTCGATGATCGTTGGAGATCATGGTGCCCGCTCAGTCGCGGTCGGCGCCCGCCGACTGCCCCTCGGTGGTGGCGATCTCACCTGTTTCCATGAGCTGTTTGAAACGCTTCAGGTCGTTGCGGAGCTGCATCTCGGTGGCCCCGTCGAAGAGCTTCGCGATGCCGGCGCCGATCACACCCCCCGGCGGGGTGAAGTCCAGCTTCATACGCACCTCGGTGCCGCGTCCGTTCGGCAGCTCCCGGAATCGCACCTCCCCGGTGTGCTCCACCAGGGCCGAGTCGGCCGAGCGCCAGGCGATGTGCTCACCCTCGGCCTCGTGGGTGATCTCCGCGTCGAAGTCGACGGTCGGCCCCACCGCCGGCTTCAGCGTCCACCTGGCCCGGTGGTCGCTTTCCGGCTGCACCGATTCCAGGCTGGTCATGAAGCGCGGCAGGTTCTCGGCGTCCCGCCAGAAGCGGTACAGTTCGGCGGCGGGGCGGTTCACCGTGGCGACCGACTCGACGCGGACCTCCCGCGTGCCGCCGAGCAGCCCGGCCATTCCACCCTCCGTCGCCCTGCCGCTCTGCTCGGAGCTGTCGATACCGAGCCCGCCGTATACCTGGCAGTGGCCGGTCGCGCCGCGCTGCACCAAGGCGCCGCCGAGCAGGGCAGCCGCGATGCCGCTGCCTCCGCCGCGGGACAGTCCGCGCACCACCAGCGCGCCGCCGCCCAGCAGCGACGCCCATCGCTCCACGGAGCCGACGTTGATTTGCGCGCCATTGGCTCCACTGCCCGAGCGGCCGTCCGCCGCGCTGATCTCCAGGGTGCCGCCGGGCGTACGCTCAATTTCGATCGTGTTTGTGGCCATCTTGGTCTCCTCTTCCGGGGGTCCGCGGCGGTTGCCTCGGTCTGTGCTCGTGCTGCCGCCCCCGGCTCCGGTCGCTGGTCCGCTCGGCGACGGGCGGGGCCGGGGGTGGGGGCGCGGGGTTCGCATCATCCATGCCGCCAACCGCTTGCCGGAGGTGTGCCGCCGGACGCGGTCAGCTCGTCCGAAAATTCGGCTCCGGCTCCGGTGCGTTGTCGAGGATCACCTCGATCCGCTCCAGCAGCTCCGGCGTGAGCTTCGGGAGGACCTCCACCGCCCGCATGTTCTCCGTTACCTGGTCGGGGCGGGAAGCGCCCGTGATGACGGTGCTCACCTGTGGGTTGCTGAGGCACCACGCCAGGGCGAGTTGCGCGGTGGTGCACCCGAGTTCGTCCGCCACCGCGCCGAGCCGTCGCACCTTCGCGATCTGCGTCGCCCCTTCGGAGCTTTCCAGCCGCTCCCGCAGCCACTCGTAGCCCTCGGTGTCCAGGCGGCTCCCCCCCGGGATCCCCGCGTTATACTTGCCGGTGAGCAGCCCGCTCGCCAGCGGGCTCCAGACGGTGAGGCCCAGCCCGATGTCGTCGTAGAGGCGGGCATACTCCCCCTCCACCCGCTCGCGGTGGAACATGTTGTACTGAGGCTGCTCCATGGCCGGTGGGACCAGCCGCTCCCGCCGCGCGAGGTCGTGCGCCTCGCGGATCTGCGCGGCGCTCCACTCGCTGGTGCCCCAGTAGTATGCCTTGCCGTGGTCGAGCAGGTAGTTCATGGCCCGCACCGTTTCCTCGATGGGCGTGTCCGGGTCAGGACGGTGGCAGAAGAGAAGGTCGACGCGGTGCAGCCCGAGCCGCTCCAGCGACGCTTCGGTCCCTTCGACGAGGTGCTTGCGCGAAAGCCCGCGGTCGTTGGGTCCGGTGCCGCCCCAGAAGATCTTGGTGGACACCACCAGGTCGGAGCGCTTCCACCCCGCGCGGCGGATCACCCGCCCCATCAGCGTTTCGGCCTCGCCGCCCGCGTAGGCCTCGGCGTTGTCGAAGAAGTTCACGCCCGCGTCGTACGCCGCCTTCATGCAGGCGAAGGCCGCGTCTTCGTCCATCTGCGTGCCGAAAGTGACCCAGGCACCGTAGGAAAGGGCGGAAATCATGAGGCCGGAACGGCCCAGGTGGCGGTATTCCAAGCGTTACCTCATCGGTGCGGATGTGGGGCCGGTGTCGGCTGGCCGGCGCGAAGCCGGCGGGGGATTCGCGCTCCTGTCGCGAAGCGAGTGCCAGCGGCGCGCTGCGCTCGGGCCCGACCGCTTGACGGGACCGGCGCCGGGCGGCAGAATAACGGTCGACGACGGCTGGGCGCCCTGCTCCGGCCTCGGCAACGCTCCCCGCACCTTTATCCCATGATCAAACGAACGGCGCCGATCCTCGCGGCCGTGCTGCTTGCCGCGTGCGTGCGCACCACGCCTCCCGTCTCGCAACCCACACCGGGTCAGCCCTCGCG
>JALZKG010000451.1 GCA_030859365.1 Gemmatimonadota bacterium | reverse complement strand
GGAGCAGGTGGTATGGCGGGCCGCCTCGCCCGCGGAAGCGGAGCGCGGCGAGTTGGCGGAGTTCGTGCTCGCGGTGCGGGGTGCGGCCGCGGCGCGGGACGTGGCCGCGCTGCGCCCCGCGATGTCGCGCCAGTTCGTCCACTCGCTGGGAGGAGGAGACGGGATCGTGGAGGCGGTCAGCGGGTGGGAGCGGGGAAACTATCAGACTCTGGATCCGCTCCCTTCGCTGCTGGACGGCGGAGTAGCACCGTACGGCGACGTGTGGGTCGCGCCGGCGGAGCACCTGGAACAGCGCGCATACGGGGGGCTACGTACCGGTTTCCGGCGGGAGAACGGCGTGTGGCGGTGGATGTTTCTCGTGCGCGACGGCCGCTAGCCGGCCGGTTCGCTGAACCGGCCGGCGCAGTCGTGCCCGCCGCTCCTCAGCTGCGGCGCTTGTTGACCAGGTCCTCGTAGCCGTTGTCCGGGTTGCCGCCCCGCTTGAGCACCCGGTCGACGGTGCCCGGACCACGGTTGTACGCCAGCAGGGCCAGCTTGGTGTTGCCGTCGTACTTGTCGACCAGCGACTTCAGGTAGCCGAAGCCGATCCGCAGGTTCACGTCGGGGTTGCGCAGCTGCGAGCGCGACACTCCGGGCTCCAGCCACTCCGCGGTGCGGGGCATCAGCTGCGTCAGGCCGACGGCCCCCACATGGCTCGTCGCGCTGTTCCTGAAGGAGCTTTCGGCGTGCACCAGTCCAAAGGCCAGATCCGGATCGACTTCCGCCTCGATCGCGTTGTCGTAGATCTGCTCCGCCAGCTCCCGCGGGATCTTGTACTCGCTGTACCGGTCGAGATTCGCGGCGATGGTCTGTTCCCGATCTGCCGCCGCCGCCGTCTGTGTCTCCTGCTGCTCCGCGGTGCGCCAGGCCTCGGCGACCGCCTCATCGTCCATCCGCGGCTGCATGGGGAGCAGCACCAGGCGCTCGTGCTGGGGGTCGTTCCGGGTGACGGTCTCGTACCTCTGGATGGCGATGGGCGCCGCGGTGCCGGCGATCACCAGCCCCACGAGTCCACTGCGGATCGGGTTGCTGCGGACCGCGTTGAAGCCGGTCCGGCGCCTCCAGCCGCCCCCGCTCGGCGTACCGCCATCGTACGCCCTTGGCCGGCGCGAACGCCGGGTCGGCGTTCGTGTCGCCTGGGCATGGCTTCGCTCCCAAACCGGGATCGGACGTCGGCGGTGAATGGGCATCGTATATTCTCCTGGCTGTGGCTTCAAAGATCGGTCAAGTCCCTGCAAGAAGATCTTTTAACGCGCACGATGCATGCCAGCGGAAGGCCGGAACTCCCTCCGCGCCGGGGCGTTGCGTCGCATGGGGGGGAGGCCGCATGTTGCCACATGCACCTTCTACCCGCGTCATCGGGGCCCCGGCTTCCACGTACCTTCCCGCCGCGCCGGTGATGGAGCGCGTGCGGATGCTGCTCCTGCTTCTCCTGGTGGTGGTGGCTGGAAAGCTGGGCGCCGAATGGCTGCGCTGGACCACGTCCGGGGAAGAGCGGGCGCAGATCGGCGTGCTGCGCGACCAGGTGCTGGATGCCGGTGTGGAGGTCGTCCGCGCGCAGGCGCGCGCCGATACCCTGCGGGTGGCGATCGAGCGGGAGGACTCGGCGCTCGAGCGGCAAAGGCTCGCCCTGGAGCGCTACACGGGAAGGGCGAAGGGCGGGGCGCTGTCGTCGGATCTGTACGCCCGCTACCGGCGGGAGCTCGCCCGGTACAACGCTCACGTGACCACCCGCAACGAGCGGTTCGCGAGGTGGCAGCAGGAACGGATGCGCAACCGCGCGGCGGTGGATCGGTACAACCAGCTTTCCGACAGCATCCGCGCCATCGCCGGCCGTATCGGTGAGCCGTACTACCCGGTTCCGCTCCCGATCGAGGCGGCGGCGGAGCGGGGCCTGATCCAGGTGGATCCATGAGCCGGGACCCGGGAGTGTGGCGACGTGTCGGGGATGCGAAGCAGGGGTTCGTCTATCTCCGGGCCGACGGCAAGCCGCTGCGGAGCGTGGCGGCGCTGCGGCGCATCCAGTCATTGGCCATCCCCCCGGCCTGGACAGAGGTGGAGATCGCGTTTGCCTCCGATGCCAAGGTCCAGGCGACCGGGTGCGACGCGGCGGGGCGCAAGCAGTATCGCTACAACAGCGATTTCTCGGCCCGGCGCTCCCGCCGCAAGTTCCGCAAGCTGCTCCCCTTCGCGCGCGCGCTCCCGCGGCTACGCAGGGTCACCAACGAGCACCTCCATTGGGAGGGGCTCGGTCGCGAGCGGGTGCTCGCGACCGTGGTCCGGCTGATGTCGCGCGCTTTCTTCCGCGTGGGAAGCGAGCGCTACGCGGTGCAGAACAAGACCTTCGGGATCGCGACGCTGAAGAAGAAGCACCTGGAGATCCGCGGCAACGACCTGTTCTTCCGCTACATCGGAAAGAAGGGGATCGAGCAACGCCGCGTGGTGGCCGATACCCCGCTGGTGGAGGTGCTGCGGGAGATCCTGGAGCTGCCGGGGCGGCGCCTCTTCCGCTATCGTCGGGAGGACGGCGGAGTCGTCGACGTGACGGCCGCGGACGTCAACGGATATCTCAAGGAGATCCTGGGGGAGCGCTATACCTCCAAGGACATCCGCACCTGGGGCGGGACGGTCCGCGCCGCTACCATCCTGGCGGACCTGGGCCCGCCGGCGAGCGAGGCGGAAGCGAAGCGCAACGTCGTCCTCGCCTGCAAGCTGGTGTCGACCGAACTGGGGAATACCCCCACGGTCTGCCGGAGCGCGTACATCCACCCCGAGGTGCTGGAGCGCTACGCGCGGGGCGAAACCATTGAGCCGCTGATGCGGCAGGCGCCGCGGCCGGTGGAGGCCGAGGCGCTCGCGGACTTCTACCCGGAGGAGGCGGCGCTGATGCGCTTCCTGGAGCGGGGCGAGGGCGGAGGCGGGTAGAGAGCCGCTGCTCTTCGGCGTCCAGGCTTCAGAACGCGTATCCGAAGCTGACTCCGAGCCAGGGGGACAAACCGCCGCCCGACAGGAGCCGAGTAAAACCCGCGTCCGTGTTCAGCACGTTGCCAGGACGTGACGGAGCACTGCCTTACGCTGCGTACGGCGCACTCCGCTCCGGCTTTCGAGGCGGCAGAGACACCACCTTTCGCCCACTCTGCTGCTCTTTCTGCTTCAGGTCTCGAACCAAAGCGTCCAGATCGTGGTTGAACTCTGCTAGATACTCCTCCCGCCGCTGCCGAATTTCCTCCACGATCGGGTCTTCCCACATGTGCCTAGCCTCCCATCAGTTCTTCCGGTGTACACAGCACCGGCGGCTCGTAGCCCTGTTCCCGGCAGATTCGGTCGATCAGCGGACGCATCTCGGCATTCGCAATGTGCTTGCAGTTCCACGTCAGCAGGTACTCCGCTCCATGCACTGCCGCAATGGCGATGTGCAAGGCATCGGCCGCCGCCTTCGACGGCAGCGGCCCGCGCTGCACCAGCGCACGCGAGAGTTCCACCGCATCCGCTCGGATCTCTAGCTGCGACACTCCATCGAGAACGCGCAAGCGCCTTGCCGCGATCTCGGCGTCTCCGCGTCCCGCTTCCTCAAGCACAAGCTCGGAGACAAAAATCTCGAACAGCGGCCGCCGAAGCTGCCACCACTCGTGGGTAAGCTGCTGATGCCCGGCCACGATCAGGTCGCGGCTCGGACGTGCCGTCAGGTAGCCGAGGATGCTGGTCTCGACGTATACACGTGCGCCCATGCCGGCAAGCTACCCACCGACGCACGAGCGAGCAAGCGTGCCGATCGGCGAGGTTCCTGACTCCGCCTTGTTCATCAGCCGGGGTCAACAAACTGGGTGGGCTGGCCGAAAAGCAGTGGAGCTTCGAGCGAGGCGGAGGCGAAGCGCAACGTGGTGCTCGCGTGCAAGCTGGTTTCCACGGAGCTGGGAAATACGCCCGCGGTCTGCCGGAGCGCGTACATCCACCCCGAGGTGCTGGAACGTTACTTAATGGGCGAAACCATCGAACCGCTGATGCGGCAGAGCCCCCGCCCGCTGGAGGCGGAGGCTCCGGCCGACTTCTACCCCGAGGAAGCGGCGCTGATGCGCTTCCTGGAGCTCGGAGCGGGCGGCTAGGGGGGGCTACTCTGCGGCTTCGACGGCTTCAGAATGCGTATCCGGCGCTGATCCCGAGCCAGGGAAAGAAACGTCCGCCCGACAGGAGCGGAGTGAAGCCGGCACGAAAGACGAAACCACCATTCAGCGGTTGGTACCGATATCCGAGCGTGGCCGTACCGGCAACACCGGCGAACGACTCGTTGCCTGACCCTTCCACGTTCTCCGCTTCCCCGGTCAAGACCAGAGCTCCTATGCCCGCCTCAAGGCGACCATTGCCCGTTCCCGCGAGGTAGTTCACCATGATGGGTACCGCCAACACCCGGCCCGCGCTCTCGCTACTGTCCGCAGCGAGCAACGCGGCACCTACACGCCCGGAGATTCGCTCGCTGAACAACCGATCGTAGTTGACGCTGTAAAGAAGGCCATTGCCCAAGAGCTCGAGGTAGGCCGCGTTTCTGGCACGCGGCAACTCTTGCGCATCGGCACGGATGGGCGACACCAGCAGCCCCATCAGGAAGAGCACGGCGACGCCGGTCATCGTACGAAAATTCATGGTCGAGTAGCTGTGAAGGTGAACTGGAACGATTTGAACATCTCCGAAACCACACCCCACGCGGCTGCCCACTGTGGGCACCGCCGCGCTTCGGTTCAGAACTCAACACGAACGCCCACGGACGGAATGGGCGGCAGGACGAGATGATTCTCCCATCTAACCTCTTCCGGCACGCATCCAACCTGCTTGCCGCTCGAAACCGGGCGGAGCGTCCCCAGCGGATCGAAGAGCACATTCAGGAGCGACAGGGAGAGCTCCCACTTCCACCCTCTCCGGCTGGTCCATCTCCGCCCCGCCCCCAGGTCGAGCCGCTTGGTCCAGCCGGTGCGGGCGGACCCCCGCGCGCCGTACAGGTATTCGATTTTCGTCGCCGCGTCGCGCGAATCACAAAGGTCGCTGAAGTGGCCCGCGTTGAAGTCAAAGTCGCGCCACGGCACCATGGTGGTTGCAGGCGTATACGGAATCCCCTCGAACGCTTCGAACCGGCCCGTAAAGCCCCAATCACGCCGGAGCTGCGTATCCCACACCGCGACGAATCGCTGCCTTGGCAGGAGTTCGGTCGCAAAGGTGGAGCCTTCCACGCTGCGCTCGGACGAAGCCAGCGAGTAGCCGACCCAACCGCGGACCCGCCCGGGCTCCTCGCGTCCCAGCGAAAGATCCAGCCCCCGGGCCGTACCGGATGCAGTTTCCAATCGTTCGATGGCGAATCGCCGGTTGGCCGGATCGTACGGGGCGATCAGCACGAGGCCATCGAAGGTCTTCGCGTAGCCCTCCGCCCGGAGCCGCAGATCGTGGGGAAGTCGCGCTTCCACTCCGCCCACGAAGTGCGAGGCACGCCCGGAGGACGCATCGGGCTCGAGGGAGGAGCGCACCACGTCTACGCTGTAGACGTCGAAGTTGACGTCCGGATCCTGAAGCACATGATCGTACTGCCGAACCGTCCCTGCACCGCCGGTGAGCGCGAGGTGATCGGAAATCAGGTACTTCGCCGTAACACGCGGCTGCAATGACTGGTGCGGTCCGACTGCCTCACCCCGCACTCCGACGCGGAGGCGCAGGCGCTCGGAGAGGGTAACATCATCCTGCACATACCCGGCGAGCAGGTTCCCGGAGGTCTGGATCGACGATTGGGCAGCCTGGTCCCAGTCCCTCCCGTAGGTGTAGACCACGCGGTGCTCCCGCTCTTCACGCTGGGCCGTATACCCGATCTCCACCCGATGGCGCTCCGTAGGATTCCACCGGAGGTCGCCCCGTGCCTGGAACAGGGCAACGTCGTGATCCGTCGCGATGCCCGCCCCCTGTATCGAGGTGCGTCCGCCACGCAGCTCCTGGCCGAAGCGGCTCAGCGAAACACGCTGCTCCAGAACGGCCCGGCCGCCGAACAGATGCCGCCAGGAGAAGCCATACAGATCGTTGCTCCACCGGAAGTGCTCCCGCTCCCGCTTGCGCGGGTTGTAGATCGCGTCCCGACCCAGGAAAAGGAGTACGCCGAGGCGGTCCGCGGGCGACACGTCCGCGTAGCTCTTGAGGTATGCATCATGAAAGTGGTACGGCAGGTCGGCCCCGCCTCCTTGCGCCGCGATGTCGACGTAGGTGCGACGCGCGCCCACGAACCACGCGCCCAGCGGGTGCCCCCCCTCGATCACGGCCGAGGAGGTCATGGTACCGAGAGTCGCCGTGCCGGTGGTGCGCTCCCGATTTCCTTCCCGTAGCGAAACGTCCAGAACGGAGGAAAGTGCTCCTCCATAGCGGGCGGGCGGTACGCCCATCCAGAGCTCCGCGTCACGTACCGCCTCGGTGTGAAACGCGGAGAAGCCGCCACCGAGGTGGTAGGGCTGGATCACGGGGTAGCCATCCAGCAGGAACAGGTTCTGGTCCGGCGCGCCTCCGCGCACCAGAAGGCGGCTGGAAAGTATCCCCGGAGACACCACGCCGGGAAGCGCTTGGATGGAGCGGAACAGATCCGCCTCCAGCGCCGCGGGAACGCGCCGGATTTCGGCCGGGGTGACCGTCCGCACCGATACTTCGGGCGTTTCGAACGGCCGCTCAAGAGCACGCGAAGCACGAGCGGTGATGCCGGCAACTTCCAGCGGTGCGCGGCGCAGCCGAAGCTGGACCGGCGCCGACGAGGTGCTGAGCACCGTGTCGAGCGCCGCGTAGCCCAGGGCGCGGACGGTGATTCGATGTTCGCCCGTACGGAGGCGAGGGAAAGCGAAGTATCCGTCCCCATCCGCCAACGCTTGCTGGCGGGCGTCTACGGAGATCAGGCTCAGCGGAATCGGTTCGCCGCTCTCCGCTTCACGCACGAAGCCGTGGACCGCCGCTGACTCGCGCGGATCCTGCGGACTCGACGGGGCGGGCGTGGCGGCCGTCGCGAGCAGAGCCAGGGCCAGGGTACGGAAGTGTACGCCGTTCACTGGATCTCCAACAGCCGAGAGTTGCTGATGGAGTACGAGCCGAACAGCCCATATCCGCCACGCACCGTGCTACGGACCCGGTTCCGATCCCCTCCCGGAGCAGACCCGTTGCTGGAGGCGACGTAGCGCAGATAGTTCGCGTCCATGGCGATGACCGAATAGCGCATTCGCCTGGCAAAGCCGCTCAATACACTTTCGATCACCACGTCCAGGACGAGAGAGGTGTCCTGGCCCGCGCCAAAACCTCCCAGGGAGTATGCGGTGGGGGGGCGATCGATGGTCGTGCTCACGACCGCGTACTGTATGGCCGAGTTCGCCCGTGTCCAGTGAAAGTTGACCCTCGGTTATTCACGTAGCCGATCGAGAAGAACGATTTTCGCTTTCTTTGTCGCGATCGCCTGCCGCAAGAGCAGCTCGAGCAGATTACAG
>JALZKG010000433.1 GCA_030859365.1 Gemmatimonadota bacterium | reverse complement strand
GTGGCGGGGTAGCGGCGGAGCCGCTCCTGGTACGCCCTCAGCGACTCCCCCAGCCGAGGGTGCACGACGAGCCCCTCGGCGAGGGTGACCGCCGGTGCCAGCAGATCGCTCCAGGGGAGGGTGCCCCAGCGCTGGTGCGCCGTCCACATCCCCGCCACCGAGCCGGGCACGCCGGCCGCGCGGTGGCCCACCAGCGACGCATCCGTCGGGTTGCCGGCCGCGTCGAGAAACATGTCGCGGGTCGCGGCGGCCGGCGCCCTCTCCCGGAAATCCAGCGCCACGAGGGAGTCGCGCCCCATGCGGGCGATCAGAAAGCCGCCCCCGCCGATGTTGCCCGCCTCCGGGTTGACCACGGCGAGCGCGAAGTGGGTGGCGATCGCCGCGTCCACTGCGTTGCCGCCGCGCCGCAGGATCTCGGCGCCGATCTCGCTCGCCACCCGATCGGTGGAAACGACCATGCCGCCGGTAGCGAGGGTGGGCGCCAGCAACGACGCGGGAAAGGCCCACCCCGCGGGGAGGGCGGGGCCGGTCTGCGCGGTCGCGGTGGGGGGAGCGGCCGGGGCGCACGCCCCGCTCAGCGCGAGCGAGGCGGCGAGGAAGAGGCGGAGGATCAGCGCGTTGGACATGGGCCTGGGAGGGGGAGTCCGGGCTCTTTTCGCACCCGGAGGAGTACGTTACCTTGTGCCAATCTACCCGCAGGCTCCAAGCGCCGGCAACCGAACCCAGGCCGCCACGATGGTCCCGAGCAACACGCTCGACCCCCGCCTCACCGAACAGCGCAACCCCGCCTCCGAGGGAGTGGACCGCCTCTCCCCCTCCGAGATCGTGGAGCTGATCAGCCGGGAAGATCACAAGATCGCCCCCGCCGTCGCGCGCGTCCGCGATCAGGTCGCCCGCGCCGTGGAGATGGCGGAAGGTGCGCTCCGCAGCGGGGGGCGGGTGATCTACGTGGGCGCGGGTACCTCCGGACGTCTCGGCGTCCTGGACGCGTCCGAGATGCCCCCCACCTACGGCACCGACCCGGAGCAGGTACAGGGGGTGATCGCCGGCGGCATCGCCGCGCTGACCCGCTCGCAGGAGGGTGCGGAGGACCACCCCGAAGACGGCGCCGCGGCGATGGACGAGCGGGAGGTGGACTCGCGCGACTTCGTGCTCGGCATCGCCGCGTCGGGGACCACGCCCTACGTTCACGGGGCGCTCCGGCGTGCCCGCGAGCGGGGGGCGCGTACCGGCTTTTTGCTCTGCACCCCCCCCTCCGACGAGCTGCGGCGCAGCCACGACGTGGTAATCGCGCCCCTGGTCGGCCCGGAGGTGGTGACCGGCTCCACCCGGATGAAGGCGGGGACGGCCACCAAGCTGGTGCTGAACGCCATCACCACCGGGGCCATGATCCGCCTGGGCAAGGTGTTCGGCAATCTGATGGTGGATCTGCGCGTCACCAACCGCAAGCTGCAGGACCGGAGCGAGCGCATCCTGGCCGAAACGCTGGAGCTGGAGCGGAGCGAGGCCGCCGCTCTGCTGGAGCGTGCCGGGGGGAGCGTGAAGACGGCCATGGTGATGCACCTCACCGGGTGCGACGCCGAGCGCGCCCGGGAGCGGCTGGGGCGCGCCGGCGGGCGGCTGAACGAGATCCTGCGCGGCGAAGCGGATGCGCCCTGATGTGTTCGCGTCGCTGCCGGCGCGCCCCCTGTCCATCGCGGAGTGGGAGGATCTGCTGATCCGGGTGGAGATCACCCCCCGCGCGCTGCAGCACGTGCTGGAAGAGCTTCCGGCGGGCGCGGACGGCGGCGCCGCCGCCGATGGGCGCAGCGTGGCGGAGCACGTGCGGCACCTGGCTCACCGGGAGGCGGAGGTCGGCGGCTGGATCGAGGCGTTGCGCGAAGGGACCCCGCTCCCCTCCGCCGGGGCGGAGCCGGCGACCGAGGAGATCCAGGAGGCGCAGGGCCGCTTCACCCGGCTCCGGGCGCGCAACTTTGCCGCGGTGCAGCGGCGCGGGATCGACGTGTGGGAGTGGGCGGCCCCCCGGTCGGATGGAGGCACGGTCACCACCTTTCAGCTGCTCGGCTACCTCGCCCGGCACGACGCGCTGCACCTCGCCGCGCTGCACGCCGTCCGAAAGGCCCTCCGACCATGCGGGTGATCGGCCTGATGTCCGGCACCTCGCTGGACGGGATCGACGCGGCGCTGGTGGAGATCGAGGGGCGGACCCCGGACGAGGTGCACGTCCGGCTGGCCGAGTGCCTGACGGTCCCGTACCCTCCGGAGCACCGCGCGCGCATCCACGCCTGCATCGTCTCCGGGAGCGCCGACGCCTTCTGCACCCTGCACGCGGAGCTGGGGGAGTGGCTGGCCAGCGCCGCCGAACAGGTGGCGGAGCGGGCCGGCGTCCCGCTGGTGGAGGTGGACGCGATCGGCTCGCACGGGCAGACGGTGTGGCACCGCCCCCCCGACGAGGGGCGGCGCGGCTCCACCCTGCAGCTCGGCGACCCCGCCACCATCGCGGAGCGCACCGGGTGCACCGT
>JALZKG010000412.1 GCA_030859365.1 Gemmatimonadota bacterium | reverse complement strand
GGCGCTGGCGGTGCATGGCTGGGTGTATGACGTACGGGATGGGCTGCTGCGGGACCTCCGCACCTGACCCGAGCCGCTACGTCGAGGCTGCGCGAGGGGAAGAAATACGTCCACAGGAGAAGCGGATGCGCCAGGGCGCGGATTTCGAGTGCCACTTTGAGGTGCGATGGGGCGATCTGGACGGGAACCGGCACGTGCGGAACACCGCTTTCAGCGAGTACGCCACCCATACCCGCTTCCGCCTTCTGGCCGCGCATGGTTTCGATCAGGCCCAGCTCGAAGGGTTGCGTTTCGGCCCCGTGATGATGCGCGAAGAGATTCGCTATCGGCGAGAGGTCTTCTTCGGAGATGCCCTGGTCGTAAACGTCCGTTGCGCGGGTCTGTCTTCGGACAGCTCGCAGTGGAGGATGCATCAGGACGTTCTGCGCGCGGATGGTCGAGAAGCCGCGGTGCTCACGATCCAGGGCGGATGGATCGATCTCCATACCCGAAAGCTGGTCACCCCGCCCGCGGAGCTTGCGGCTGTTCTCCAATCACTCCCCCGCACGCAAAACTACGAAGAGCTACCCTCGTTGATTCGGCGCAGAGCCTGACCCCGTCGGCATCAATCTGCGGTGGCGAAGCGCCGCGCCACGGTCATGTGGTAGACGGGCTGCCGGTCCTCCATCATCACCTGGAGCGCACCCTGCTCCCGCATCTCCGTGATGGCCCGGCCCAGCTCCGCCTGCAGCGCCCTCGCGTGCTCCTTTCCCACCTCTTCCAGCATCGCGACCTCCCCCTGTCGCCCCTCGAGCGCCGGCGCCGGTGCTCCCCCGTTCCCGGGCGGCGGTTCCGCCGGCACGGCGAAGCGCTCGTGCGACACGTCGAGCGTGGTGCCGAACTCGTGCGCGCTCACCGTCCGGGAGGCGTTGGGGTTGGTCCTCCGGAGGTCCGTCTGCGTGTCGTCGGTGCGGAGCACGGAGGTCACCCGCATGCGGTAGCGCGGCAGCCCCAGGCTGTCCAGCCGCGCGTGGAAGCGGCGGCCGAGCTCCACCAGCATCGCATGGGCGTCCGGCGTCAGATAGGGCGTCGAATGCTCCATGTTGCGAAGGATCCAGTAGGGGGTGCTATCCCCCAGCGCGACGAGCCTGCCCTGCCGCCGCAGCCGCTCGATCTCCCCTTCGCCGGAGACGCGCACCCCCAGGCTCCGCGCCGTGGCGATCTGCTCCGCGTTGCGGTCTCGGCGGAGGTTGGCGACCTCCCTGGCTCCAAGCACCCGCACCTGATCAAAGGCGGCCCGCACCGAATCGCCCCGGGCGGCGATCCGGGCCCGCGCCTCGGCCGAGTCCGCGGCGGTCATGGGGGGCGCGGACGGCTGCTGCGCCATCGCCGCGGGGCGCTCTCGCGGCTCATCCGGCTCGTCGACGTAGCCGTCGTGCTCGCCGCGGGCACAGCCCCCCGCGACAAGAAGGCTCACCAGCCCCGCCGCCCACCAGCTTCGCATCCCGTCGCCTCGTTGAATGGTTGGACAGCCGCTGCGGCCCAGCGGGCGGGTCATACGCGCGGCCGCTCCATGCGGAAAACCTCTCCCAGCGGGGCGTACTCGTCACGCCCCAGGCGGCAGATCGGCCGCAGCCGGTCGGCCAGCACCAGCGCGTCCTCCCCGAGCAGATCCCGCCGGATGTGCGAGCGGACCACCTGCACGAACACCACGGTGTAGTGCGACCCGGCGATCCGGGTCTCCTGGAGCAGCCGCGCCTCCATGGCGACGGGCGCGGCTGCCACGCGGGGCGGCCGCACGTCCACCGAAGAAAGCGACGCGAGCCCCGCACGCTCGAACTCGCTGACCCCCCGAGCGAAGTCGCCGGAGGTCACGTTCAACGCCTCGGCGAGCGCCTCGTCCGCCAGGTGGACGACCATCTCCCCCGTCGCGCGGAGGTTGCGGAGGGTGTCCTTGGGTTCCCCCTCGCGCTCTCCGATGGACACCATGATCGTTGGCGGCGCACCGGCGACGGCGTTGAAAAACGAGTACGGGGCGAGGTTCGTCACCCCCGCCTCGCCGATGGTGGAGATCCAGGCGATGGGGCGGGGGACGACGACGCTGGTGGTCAGCCGGTAGGCGTCCCGCGGCGGCAGGGTGTCGGGGGTGATGGAGACGGTCTCCGGCTCCATGCGGGGGGGTGCGCTCATGCCGTTTCGCGCAACCGCTGCAGGAGCCGCTCCGGCTCCCGCTCCACGCGCACCATCGCCCGGTCCCGGGGGCGGACGAATCCCTGCGCCGCCGCGTGGTCCAGAAAGACGATCAGCGGCGCGTAGTACCCCGCCACGTCCAGCAGGCCGAAGGGTTTGCGGTGCAGCCCGAGCTGCCCCCAGGTCCAGATCTCGAAAAGTTCCTCCATCGTCCCGATCCCGCCAGGGAGGGCGATGAAGGCGTCGGCCAGCTCCGCCATCCGTGCCTTGCGCTGGTGCATGGACTCCACCACCTCCAGCGTGGTGACGCCGGTGTGGGCCACCTCGCGCTCCCATAGGGCGCGGGGGATGACCCCGGTCACCTCGCCTCCCGCCTCCAGCGTAGCGTCCGCGAGTGCTCCCATCACCCCCACGCTGGCACCGCCGTACACCACGCCGATCCCGGCCCCGGCGAGCGTCGCGGCGAGCCGCCGCGCCGCCCGGGTGTAGTCGGGGAGCGTGCCCGAACTGGAGCCGCAGAAGATGCAGATACGCTTCATCCCTTTCTCCCCGCCGTCTGCCGCCGCACCGCCTCCCGCATCGTCGGGACACGGCGAGGCCCGGGGGGCCTGAAGAGGAGATGAGCGCGTTCGGCTTCGGGATTCATCCGGCTCGTGCAGGGGAAAGGGGGAGGGGAGCCGCTGCGCGGCAGGGACACCCGCGCCGTCCGCAAATCGGCGGCCGACGCGAATGACGACCGGTGCACGGACGTGCGGTCTGGCTTCGCTCCTGCATGCAGGGGATGGATCTCACGCCCGCCGTTCCCTTTGCACTCCGTCTCCGACACCTCATGCCTTCTCTTCTCCCCGCCGATCCCGGATACCCGAGCCGCCGCGTGGAGCCGGGAGAAGCGCTGGATCTGGGGACGATCGATCCGGCCGGTACGGAGCACTTCCGCGGCAAGGCGGACGTGGCGGAGGAGCTGGAGCGGCAGCGCGCCCGGATCCAGGAGCTGCAGCGTCGGCTGTACGCGGAGGGGAAGCGCAGCCTGCTGATGGTGCTGCAGGCCATGGACACCGGCGGCAAGGACGGCACCATCAAGCACGTCTTCGCCGGGGTGAATCCGCAGGGGTGCCGCGTCTGGTCCTTCAAGGAGCCGTCCGCCGAGGAGCTGGCGCACGACTTTCTGTGGCGCTACCACCAGCGGGTGCCGGCGCGGGGGATGATCGGCATCTTCAACCGCTCGCACTACGAGGACGTGCTGATCGTCCGCGTCCGCGAGCTGGTGCCGGAGACGGTGTGGAGGCCGCGCTACCGCGCCATCAACGAGTGGGAGCGAACGCTGACGGAGAGTGGCGTCACCGTCGTCAAGTTCTTTTTGCACATCTCCCGCGCCGAGCAGAAGCGGCGGCTGGAGTCGCGGCTGGAGCGGCCGGAGAAGCGCTGGAAGTTCTCCACGGCCGACGTGGTGGAGCGGGCCCTCTGGGACGACTACCAGGCGGCGTACACGGAGGCGATCCGTCGCTGCTCCACCGAGCACGCGCCGTGGTACGTGGTCCCGGCGGACAGGAAGTGGTACCGCAACCTGGTGGTCGCGCGGGTCCTGGCGGACACGCTGGAGGCGATGGATCCGCGGTATCCGGAGGCGGAGGCGGGGCTGGAGAACGTGGTGATTCCGGACTGAGCGCTTCCGGGGATGCACCGTGCCAGAAAAAAGGCCGGACACCTCGCGGGTGCCCGGCCTTTTCACGTGGGCCGCCCCGCGCTCAGTCGAGGTCTACCTTGCTGAACCCTTTCCCCATCTCCAGCTCGAATTCGATCAGGCGACCGGTTTTGGCGAAGTCGAGCTGCGAAAGGTCCAGGACGGTGCCGTTCGCCCGGCGAAACCAGAGCGCGGGCTGGACGTCCACCACCAGCGCACGGCTCGCCCCGCTCTCGGAGATGGTGAGCGGGGGCTGGAGCCCCATCTTCACCTCGATCTCGGCGTCGAAATAGGCGCGGAAGGGAGCGGCGGTGGTGCTGCCGGCGGGGGTGAAGCTCCCCTCCACCACCATGCTCGCCTCGTCCGGGAAGTCGCCGTACGTGGCACGGATCGACGCCAGCAGGTCGGCAACCTGCTTCCGCTCGGCTTCACTGCCGTGGTCAGCTTCAAGGTCCTCCACCTCGAACTCCAGCTCCGTATACGTGCCGTTCGGAATCGGGGCGCTGGCAACGTCCACCGCGCCGGTGGTGAGCGGAAGCTGCACGAACGCGGGCGGCGCCTCGAACTCGGCGCACGCCGCGGCGCCCGCCGAATCGTCATCGCCGTCGCATTCCAGCTCCAGCTCGGCGACGACCAGGCCGACGCTGACGGAAACCACCTGCTTCACCAGCCGCACGATCCGCTCCGGGTCCTCGGCGTCGTTGGGATCGCTGACGATGCCGGAGCGGCGGTCGGTCTTGACGCGCTGCTGGTCCACCACCCATTCCAGGGCGGAGCGGTTGCCCAGCCGGTAGTCGAAGATCTCGGGCGGGATGTCGGCCAGGGTGAGCGAGGGGTTCACGACGAGCTGCGTCCTGTCCGCACTCAGCTTCATCCGTTCCACGCGCCAGGTGAACGGCGTCCGCTCGACGTGGCGCAGCGGGTACTCGGAGGCGCTCTCGAAGCCGGCGTGCAGCTCGGCGAGGCGCCGTCCGGCCTCGGCGAAGGCGCGGAAGCCGGCGGGCGGGAGCAGGGGATACGCGGCAGCTCGCGCTTCAGGTTCTCGGCGTAGCGCTCCCGGTAATCGGGGGAGTGCAGCAGGCCGTAGACGGCGTGGAAGATCTCCCACTTGGTGACGTCCGCGCCGTAGCGGGACCGGTATTCCGCCAGCGCCCAATCGGTGATGTTCTCGCGGCGGTTGGTGCCGTCCTCGTCGTAGGTGTAGAAGGGGAAGAGCTGAAACGTGTCGGATGAAGCGAGGAGATGGCGTTCCGGGATAAGATCCGTCATCAGGCAACTGAATGCGGCGCGGGGTAGTGGCTCAGACCCGGTTGATCAGCCGGACGTTCCACCCCCAGAGCACCGAGGTAGAGATCTGCATTCAGACCCTGGCTCCGGCCACCGCAGCAACCGCCGTTGAGCCACCACCGGCGAATGGACGGATGCCGAACTTCCGCGTGTCTCGACCGATCGGCGGACCGACTCCCGGGTAATCGCGGAGAAGGTCAATCGTGGTCATTGTGCTCCTGACGAACCGCCGCGCCAACGCAGGGGACTTCTCCGCGAGGAGGTCGAATGCTTCGTCGAACTCCCGTTGCGCTCCTGGATGGAATGGCGGCCAGCTCACTTCAGTCGCTCCAGGGCCTTGCGAAATACCTCTTCTCCCGAAACCGGCTCCACCGAGCCGTTCCGAATCTCCTCGGTCCGTCGGTCTGCTTCTTCGGCCCATTCGGACTGGTCAAGTGCAGTTTTTTCTGTAGTTTCTCTTCCGGTCCGGTGAATCTCAGGCGGATTGCCTGAGCTCAACCTCGGGGCGGGGCACCTCGGTCATGATGAGGTAGCGCCGCTCCATCCACTTCTCGTTCCTCTCGATCGCCAGTGCTGAGATGAGGCGCAGCAGGCTGGCGTCGTTCGGAAAGATTCTCACCACTCGGGTGCGGCGGCGGATCTCCGCA
>JALZKG010000392.1 GCA_030859365.1 Gemmatimonadota bacterium | reverse complement strand
CTCCGAAGCGTCCTCGCCGCGCGTGCGCAGACCCGGAGGGTGAACCGCGGGCCTCCGGGCCCGCACCCACTCCCTCCGGAGCCTTCATGACCAGGCGAAACACCCCCGCTGTCCTTTCTCTCGCCCTGGCGCTCGGACTCGGTGCCTGCGCCGCTCCGGGTGCCGGCACGGTGCCGATGGCCGCGCCGTCCACGGCGCCCGCCTCGCCGCTCGCCGCGGCCGTGGCGACCATCACCCCGGCGGACATGTACGCCCGCATCGAGTTTCTGGCGGGCGATGCAATGCGCGGCCGCGACACCCCCAGCCCCGAGCTGGAGATCACCGCCAACTACCTGGTGCAGCAGTACAAGCTGCTCGGGCTCGAGCCGGCGGGGGAGAACGGCACCTTCGTGCAGCGGTGGCCCTTTCCGCTGCGCCAGGGCGACGCGGCCGGCACGCGGATGGTGATCGCCGGTCCGGGGGGCACGCAGACGCTGCAGCTCGGCCGCGACTTCTTCGCCACCGGTGGAACCGCCGCCGAGCTGGACGCGGGGCTGGTCTTCGTCGGCCGCGTGACCGATTCGATCATGGGACCCGGCACGCTGCGCGAGCGGATCGCAGTGACCGCGCTCCCCGGAACCAACACCCGCGACTTCCGTCTGGAGCGGAACCGGCAGGCGAACGCCGCCCAGCGGGCGGGGGCGAGCGCGATCGTGTACGTACTGGACCCCTCGTGGACCGCCGACAGCATCGCCCGCTACGCCCGGGAAGCGGGGCAGCCCGCGCGCACGCTCGGCGGCGCGACCGCCTTTCCGCGCTTCTTCGTTTCCCAGGCGGCGGCGCGCCGCGTCTTCACCGCCGCCGGACTGTCGCTCGACGAGCTGTGGGCGCAGGACGCGGCGGCCCGACCGGTGCCGCTTCCGGGCGTTTCCGCCCGCGCTGGAGCGCCGCAGCAGGACATGGACCGGGCCACCGCTCCGAACGTCGTCGCGGTGCTGCGAGGGAGCGATCGGGTGCTGCGCGACGAGTACATCATCGTGTCGGCTCATATGGACCATGTGGGGGTCGGCACCCCGGTGAACGGCGACTCCATCTACAACGGCGCGGACGACGACGCGTCCGGCACGGCGGCGCTCCTGGAGATCGCCGAGGCGATGGCGTCGCTGCCGGAGCCGCCACGGCGCTCCGTGGTCTTTCTGCACGTCAGCGGCGAGGAGAAGGGGCTGCTCGGCTCTCGCTGGTACTCGGACAACCCGACGCTGCCGCTGGAGCGGATCGTCGCGAACATCAACATCGACATGATCGCCCGCAACGCCCCCGACACGGTGGTGGTGATCGGCAAGGACTACTCGACCATGGGCCAGACCGTGAACGCCGTGGGCGCGCGCCACCCGGAGCTGGGGCTGGTCGTTTCCGACGACATCTGGCCGGAGGAGCGCTTCTTCTTCCGTAGCGACCACTTCAACTTCGCCCGCAAGGAGATCCCCGCGCTCTTCTTCTTCACCGGGGTGCACGAGGACTACCACCGCCCCTCCGACACGGTGGAGCGGATCGACGCCGGCAAGGCGGCGCGCGTCACGCGCCTCGTCTTCTACACCCTGCACGATCTCGCCAATGCCGACGCGCGGCCGCGGTGGGACCCGGCGGGGCTGGAGGAGGTACGGGCGCTGACGCGCTGAAGCGGGAGGCGGGCAATCGCATGAGCGGGGCGGCCGGATGGCCGCCCCGCTTTGCGTGGCCACCCTTTCTGGGTATCTTTGTGGCCTTCGGCATCCGCCGCGCGCACCCGTTTCCGACGGTCTCTTGAAACTCCAGCACATCCGCAACTTCTGCATCGTCGCGCACATCGACCACGGCAAGTCGACGCTGGCCGACCGGCTGCTGGAGTCCACCCGCACCTTTCAGAGCCGCGAAATGCGCGAGCAGGTGCTGGATTCCATGGATCTGGAGCGCGAGCGGGGGATCACCATCAAGCTGAACGCCATCCGCATGGCGTACACCGCGGCGGACGGCACCCCGTACCAGCTGAACCTGATCGACACGCCCGGGCACGTGGACTTCACCTACGAGGTGTCCCGCTCGCTCGCCGCCTGCGAGGGGGCGATCCTGGTGGTGGACGCCAGCCAGGGGGTGCAGGCGCAGACGCTTTCCAACCTATTCCTCGCCATGGACGCCGGACTGGAGATCATCCCGGTGCTGAACAAGATCGACCTCCCCGGCGCCGAGCCGGAGCGCCGCCGCGACGAGCTGGTCGAGCTGCTCGG
>JALZKG010000329.1 GCA_030859365.1 Gemmatimonadota bacterium | reverse complement strand
CCCATCGGTGGTGCGGTCGAGCGAGGCATCGTGGATCACGACGGCCTCGCCGTCGCGCGTGGCCCGGACGTCCAGTTCCAGCAGGTCCGCGCGCCACCAGCGGAGGGCGCGGTCGAAGGCGAGGAGGGTGTTTTCCGGGGCGAGCTTCGCCCCACCGCGGTGGGCGATCAGAAGGGGGGCACCGGCGAGATAGGGATGGCCGGGATGGACCGGAGAGGCGAAGGGAAGGCGCACGACGCGCGAAGCTACGCCTGTGCGCCGAGGGCTTCGAGCTCAGCCGGGGAGATCCGGTACAGACGGCAAAGGACCAGATCTACCAGCTGCGCGGTCATCGCTCGCGCCCAGAGCACACGCTGGGAATCGATGCCGCCGTCCAGCTCCGCCGACAGATCGGCGAACCGTCGTCCGAGAAAGGCGAGCACCTCCTCCACCGCGTCGGGGTGAGGACGGGCGGGCACGAGGGAGCCGGGAAGCACTTCATCCACGAGCAGCCCGTCCACGAAGGCCAGAAAGCCAGGGAACACGAGCTCCGTGAGGTGCCCGCCGACGATCACCTCTTCGTCCGTCAGCTCCTCCCAGGTCAGCTCGTTCCAATACAGCTCCTCCGCCTCCCGGACGAGGTGCTCCAGCGGCTCGGGGGAGAGCGGATCCGCGCCGGAGCCCACGCACTGGGCGTCGCCGGCCAGCACCGACGCAACGCGGGCGCGTCGCGTCTCGATGAAGGAGGGGCCGGTCCGGAGAGACGGGGTGTGATTGATCATGAAGCGGCTTCCTGTCGGGAGTCACGGCGGCGGACCCCCAACTTAGGCCGCCGACTCCCGGCCCCGCAATCCCGCTCTACCCCGTCCGCTCCCCCGCGGCGCTCCCGGCCGCGAAGGCGCTCTCCGGCAGGGCGTCCGCTTCGGCGTCCACCTCGCCGTTCCCCATCTCGGCGCGCTCCAGATCGGCACCCTCCAGATCCGCCCCGTGCAGGTTCGCCCCGGAAAGGTCGGCTCCTTTCAGGCACGCGTCCTTGAGGACCGCCCCACCCAGGTTCGCTCCCGCCATCGCGGCGCCCGTCAGGTTTGCGCCACGCAGATCGGAGCCCGACAGGTTCGCCCCGGCGAGGTCCGTCCACTCCAGCGACACCCACTCCAGCATGGCGCCGGAGAAGTTCGCGCCCCGGGCGTACACCCCGGTCAGGTTTGCCCCCTTCAGCAGCGCTCCCTCCAGATCCGCACCCGTGAGCACGGCTCCCCGCAGATACGCGCCGGTGAGTTGCGCCCGCTTCAGAAACGCCCACTCCAGAAAGGCGCCCTCCAGATACGCCCACTCCAGGCGAATCTGCTCCATGTGCGAACCCCACAGACGGGCGCCCTTCAGGTAGGCCTCCGTCAGGTTCGCACCCGACAGGTTGCTTCCCTTGAGGTCGGCGTCCTCCAGCTCGGCGCCGGCGAGGTTCGCGCCGCGCAGGTTGGCACCCGCCAGCCTGGCGCCGCGCAACGATGCGCGCTCCAGGTTCGCTCCGGCGAGGTTCGCCTTTTCGAGGTCGACCCCCTCCAGGTTGGCGCCGCAAAGGTTCAGGTGCCCGGCAGCGACCAGCATCCACACGTCACGATCGGTCAGGGTGCGCCGCTCCATACTCGCGCCTCCAGGGGAGGGGGTAAAGTTGTCGAAACGATCGGGACGGCCGCAGGAGCAGCCGGGACGGATGTATATAATGCATTCCCCGCGGCACCGGCAACCGCTTTCGCCGCAGCGGAGTGCATGGCCCTCCCCTTGCCGCATGCGCGGTCGGAGGAGATACCGACGTCCCCCGGGGGAAAATTGAAGAAAAAACCGTTCGCCATCGGCTCCGTGCTGGAGCGTGTGCGTCGCGCGGTCGAGCCGTATCCCCCCGCAGCGCTCTTCGAACTGGCGGACGAGGGCTTCAGCTCCCCGTGGGAGCAGCTCGTCGCCTGCATCATCTCCATCCGTACCCGCGACGAGACCACGCTCCCCATCGCACGTGCTTTCTTTGCCACCGCGCGCACCGCGGCCGAGACGGAGCGTCTGGATCCCGCGGGGATTCTCCTGCACATCCGCCCGTGCACCTTTCCGGAGGCGAAGGCGGCGCGGATCCACGAGATCGCGCGGCGGGTGGTGGCGGAGCACGGCGGGGAGCTGCCCTGCGAGCGGGACGTCCTGATCGGATTCCACGGCGTGGGTCCCAAGTGCGCCCACCTGGCGCTGGGGATCGCCTGCGGCACCCCGCTGATCAGCGTCGACGTGCACGTGCACCGCATCACCCACCGCTGGGGCTACGTGCAGGCGACCACGCCGAAAGGCACGCTCGCCGAGCTGGAAACGAAGCTGCCGGAGCGCTTTCGCGTCGACATCAACCGCTGGCTCGTCCCCTTCGGCAAGCACGTATGTACAGGCCGTGCCCCACGCTGTTCCGAGTGCCCCGTGCTGAGGTGGTGCGATCAGGTGGGCGTGACCACGCATCGCTGAGGCGGGGCTACGCGGCGCGGCATCCGGCTTGCCGGAGCGGTCCTCCAGGGTTCATTGTTGTTCACCGGTCCGCCGCATCCGCGCGGGCTTGGCACCTTGTTTCAACCACACTCGGCCCCTCGCATGACGCTTCCTCGCCATCGGCCCCTGTGCTCCGCTCTGCTGGGCATTCTCCTCCTCTCGGTCTCGGCCCACGCGCAGCAGGTGACGCTGGTCGAGCCCCTGCACGTCGTCCGGGTGCAGTCCGCGCCCTTCGATGGAGTCGGCTACGTGTCGGAGACCGAAGCATCTTCGATGCTCCTCCTTTCGCGGGGTCGCAACGACCGGGTGACGGTGCCCTTTGCGACCGTGACATCGCTCGACCTGCGCCGGCCGAACACCCCCCGGCAGGGAGCGGTGCGCTGGGGCAAGCGGGGGCTGGTGGTGGGAACGGCCGCCTTTGTCGCGGCCTACGGGCTCGGGCAGCTGTTCGGCGACGTCGGCGCCTTCCGCGACGTGCAGTGGGGCCCGACGGCGGCTCTGTTCATCCTCGGAGGAGGAGCCGGCGGTGCCGCATACGGGGCGCTGCAGCCCGGAGGACGCTGGGAGCCCGTTTCGCCGCCGGTGCGACTGCGGATCGTACGCTAGTTCCGCGCGCGGCTCGGCTCCGAAAGAACTCCGGCGAGGAGGGGGGGGATGAGGTCGGCCCTGCGATTTCTGCTTCTGCTGGTGGTGCGCACGGTGAGTCGGCTCTGCTTCCGCTTCCGGGTCGAATGGGTGGGGAAACCGGCGGATGACCCGTGGAGCGGCCTCCGGCTGATCGCCATCCTCAACCACACGAGCCTGTACGAGCCCGTGTTCTCCGCCCTCGTTCCTTCACGACTCCTCTGGCGGCTTGCCCGCGACGGCGTCATCCCGGTTGCGGACAAGACGGTCGAGCGGCCGGCGGTCGGGTGGTTCTTCCGCTTCGCGGGAGGGCGCGTCGTGGCCGTCTCCCGAAAACGGGACGCGACCTGGCAGGAGGGGCTGCGGCAGTTTCGGGATCCGCGTGCGATGACGGTGATCTGCCCGGAAGGGCGGATGCTGCGTCGCGACGGCTTTGACGCGGAGGGGATGCCGATGACCGTGAGAGGCGGCGTCGCCGAGCTGCTCGCCGGCCTACGTACGGGAGGGATGCTGCTGGTGTACAGCGGAGGGCTGCACCACATCGCCGCGCCGGGAGAAGGGATGCCCCGGCTCTTCCGGAAGGTGCCCGTCCGCCTGGAGGTGTTGGAGATCCCAGAGTACCACGCCGCGCTCGGCGGGACCGACGATCCCGAGGCGTTCCGCCGCAGGGTCGTCGCGGACCTGACGGAGCGGCGCAACCGGTACTGCCCCGTCACCGGGACGACCGTACCGAGGTGGGTGGCGTAGGCGTACCCCTTCGGCACACACCGGGGGAAGCGGCACACTATAGGCACACAAAACAGCGAAAGGGCCGCCCCGGCAGGCGGCCCTTCTGCTTCGTAACTCGTTGTCTCTGATTGACTTACGGCAGGTAGCGGAGGAGGGACTCGAACCCCCGACACGCGGATTATGATTCCGCTTCGGGGCTCTTTCGCGGAGTTGCGTTGACTGTGGATAAGTACCGTTCTGCGTTGCGGGAGTAGGGTCAACGTGACCTCGCTTCCCCTTCGGAGTGCGTTCGGTCTCTGCGGAGTTTGGCGGAGTTGGTACTCAAATCGGTACTCAAAACGGGGTCCGAAAGCGTAGCGGGCGCGCCGCTAATCGGCGGGGCGCCGGAGCTTCTCCCGTGCCGCTGTCGGCAGGCGGCGGAAGCGCATCCGCAACGCACCCGGGGAGGCGCTCGGCAACCCCGCATCCGTCCACCGGGCGAAGATTCCTTCCCAAAAGCGCCGGGGCGCGGCATCGGGAACCCCGCCGCACTCCTTCACCAGCCGACGGAGCGCCTCGTCTTCGGGCTTCTCCGGCTGTGACTCCCGCACCTCCCGCAGGATCGAACGAAGCTCCGCTTCCGAGGGGCTGAACGTTTCCACTTCGATCACCAGCCACTCCCGGAGCAACCCGCCCCCGGTGGGCAGGCCGCGGCCCTGCCGCCGTCTGCTGAACCGGAGCCGCGGCAGGAGTGGCGGAATCCCGCAGAGGATGTATCCCATCACGCCGGGCTGCGAGAACCCGGTCGCTTCCGCGATCTCCACCGCGCCACGCACCAGAGCGTTCAGCGCCGGCCGCCCCCGTCCGACGGAGAGGAAGCCGGTGGTGTCGTCGGGCCGCCAGTAACGGACAAGAGCCGTCCGCTCCGCAGGGGGACGAGTGTCCCCGTCCAGCGCGCTTGCTTCGAGCGCGAGCGCACGGATCTGAGCGCTTATCTCGTCCAGCCGCGCGACTTCCTCCGGCGTCGGCGGGTTGCGCGTGCGCTCGTCTTCGGCTTCGAGCCATGCGACGGCTTCCGCGTACCCGCCCTTCGACGCCGCGAACGGGGGATCGGTGGCGCCGAACAACCCGTTGCGGATCTGCCGTACCCATTCCTCCACCGCGACGAGCGCCTGCCGCTCCGTAAGCTCCGCGAAAGGCGAACGCCCCTCCGGTGGCAGGGAACCCCCCTCCGGCGCGGTGTTCTCCCGAAACTCGGCAAACGAGCCGGCGAGTTCGACACACTCGCGGACCGCAGCGCGGTTCAACGCGCCGCCTTTTTTGAGGTGGTGCCGCACCGCCGCCGCCACCGCGTTTCGCGGGAGGGCTGCCGCGGCCCGCTCAACCGCTTCCCGAAACTCCGTGGGGTCCATTGCCGCACCTCGTGAACAAAGTTGTGTGTGCCGTGTTCACGGGTAACTTAGACGCACAAGGCACGTCGCCGCAAGGCGGAACGGGGCTTCTTCACCCGCGACGGAGAACGACATGGACGTTTCACAGAGGGAAAAGCTGCTTCGCGTCTCTGCGGTGGCGGAACTGCTCGACATCTCGGACCAGCGCGCATACGAACTCGTTCGAACCGGGATGCTCCCCGCAATCCGGGTCGGCCGACAAATCCGTGTCGCCCCCGCTGCGCTGGAGGAATGGATCGGGTCGGGTGGCTCCGTGCTCCCCGGCGGCTGGCGGAAAGAGCCGTCCGAATGACTGCCTCGGAGGTGGTGGCGCGCTTCCCCGGTGCCACGCGGAACGGCGGCGGCTGGACCGCCCGGTGCCCGGCGCACGAGGACCGCCGCGCATCCCTTTCCGTGGGAGGCGGAACCGACGGGCGCGTGCTGCTGCACTGCCACGCCGGATGCCCGCCCGACGCGGTGGCGAACGCTGCGGGGCTCACCATTGCCGATCTGTTCGCCGATGCCCCGTCCGGCAACGGCAAGGCGTCCATCGTGGCGGAATACGACTACACCGACGAAGCCGGGGAACTGCTGTTCCAGGCCGTGCGGCTGTTCCCCAAGGACTTCCGCCAGCGCCGGCCTGATGGAGGCGGCGGCTGGGCGTGGAAGCTCGGCGACGTGCGGCGGGTGCCGTACCGGCTTCCCGAGCTGGTGGACGCGGTGCGGGCCGGGCGGCTGGTGTTCGTGGTGGAGGGCGAGAGGGACGCAGACCGGCTGCACGCGCTCGACTTCGCCGCCACCTGCAACGCCGGCGGAGCCGGGAAGTGGGCCGCGCCGCTGTCGGAGCACTTCCGGGGTGCGCGCGTGGTGATCCTCCCCGACAACGACGAACCCGGCCGCCAGCATGCGGTGGACGTTGCCGCGAAGCTGCACGGGATCGCTTCCGGGGTGCGGATCGTGGAGCTACCTGGCCTGCCGCCCAAGGGCGACGTGTCGGACTGGCTCGACTCCGGGGGCACGGTGGAGCAGCTCAAGGAGCGGGTGCGGGCCGCGCCGCTCTGGACGCCGGAATCCGTTCCAGCCGCACCGCTCCCCGCGCCTACGCCGCTGATGCGCAAGCTGGCGCCCGCGGAGCCGTTCCCGGTCGGTACGCTGGGGGACGTGCTCGGCTCCGCGGCTGCGGCGATTCACGAGCAGGTGCAAGCTCCGCTCGCGATCTGCGGGCAATCCGTGCTCGCCGCCGCAACGCTGGCCGTGCAGGGTCACGCGGACGTGGAGTTGCCTACGCGGCAGGCAAAGCCGCTGTCCGGCTTTTTCGTCACTGTGGCCGCCAGTGGCGAACGCAAGAGTGCCTGCGACGCGGTGGCGCTCTGGCCGGTGCGGAAGCGGGAAGCGGCACTTCGGGCGGCGCACGACGCGGAACGCCCGGCGTGGGAGAACCTCCGGGATTCCTGGGAAAAGCAGCGCGCGCAGATTCTCGGCAACCGGAAGCAGTACCCGAACGCCGCAGCGAAACACGCGGCGCTGAACGCGCTGGGACCGCTCGCGCCCGCGCCGCTGGATCCGCTGTTGACCTGTCCCGAGCCGTCTTTCGAGGGGCTGACGCGCTTGCTCGGCAGTGGGCAGCCGGCCGTCGGCGTGTTCTCCGCAGAAGGGGGCCAATTCGTCGGCGGCTTTGGGATGTCGCAGGAGCACCGTCTCAAAACTGCCGCCGCGCTGTCGGGGCTGTGGGACGGCGAGCCCGTGAAGCGGGTCCGCGCCGGCGACGGGACTATCGTGCTCCCCGGCCGCCGCGTGGCGTTGCACCTGATGATGCAAACCGACGTAGCGGCGGAGCTGCTGTCGGACCGGATGCTTGCCGACCAGGGGCTTTTGAGCCGGATGCTCGTGGTGGCGCCGGCGTCCACGGCCGGCGCGCGACTGTGGAAGGAGCCGACGGGTGAGGGCGACGAAGCGATCCGCCGCTACGACGCGCGGCTGCTCGACATCCTCGAAGCGCCGCTCCCGCTGGCAAAGGGGAAGCCGAACGAGCTGACCCCGCGGCGGCTCCCGCTGACCCCGGCCGCGCGTACGACGTGGACGGACTTCGCGGACCACATCGAACGCCAGCTTGCCCCCGGCGCGGCGCTGGACCCGATCCGCGGGCTCGCGAACAAGCTCCCGGAGCACGCCGCCCGGCTGGCCGGCGTGCTGGCGCTGGTGGAGGACCTGAACGCCGGGGAGATCGGCAAGGCGCACCTCGACGCCGGAATCGGCATCGTGCAGCACTTCGCGAGTGAGGCACTGCGGCTGTTCGAGGGCGGCCGGGCTGATCCCGAATTGCAGCTTGCCGCGCGGGTGCTGGCATGGCTGCAATCCGAATGGAAGGAGCCGCTGGTGAGCGCTCCCGATCTTTATCAGCGCGGGCCGAACGCGGTGCGGGACGCGCGGACCGCCCGGCGGCAACTCGCCATTCTGGAGGACCACGGATGGCTCG
>JALZKG010000303.1 GCA_030859365.1 Gemmatimonadota bacterium | reverse complement strand
AGCCCAGGGGACGTTGCGCGCGCCGGGGATGTGGCCGCCGCGCATCGCCCCCTCCTGCGGGTACTCCGGCATGTGGAGCTTGAGCCCGGTGAACTCGTCCGGAGAGCGGACGTCGATCAGCTTCCCCCGGGTGTTCAGGTGAGCCATCACGTCGTCGCGGAAGGCGCGGATCCGCTCCGTGGAGAGCGTGGTCGGCACCGGGTACTCGGCGGGGGCGAAATCCGGAACCTCCGTTGTCATCGGCCGCCCCTCGTCCTCCCACTTCTTGCGCCCGCCGTCCATGATCCGCAACCCGCGGTGCCCGAATAGCTCAAAAACCCAGAAGGCGTAGGTGGCCCACCAGTTGTTCTTGTCCCCGTAGAAGACAACCGTCGTGTCGGGGCCGATCCCCAGCCGCCGCATCAGCGCGGCGAACGCGTCCGGGCTCAGGTAGTCGCGGGCGAGCGGGTCCTGCAGGTCGGTGTGCCAGTCGATGCGCACCGCTCCGGGGACGTGCCCCACGTCGTACAGGAGGACGTCCTCGCTGGACTCCACGACCCGGACGTCCGCGTCGCCGGCGTGCTCCGCCACCCAGCCGGTGGAGACCAGCGCCTCGCTGTGGGCGTAGCCGCGCTGCTCGATGCTGCTCGCTGTCGCTGATTCGTTCATGGCTGCTCCGAAAGATGGGGGATGATTCGCATGCTAGCTCGGCATGCGGCCCCTTGTCAAGAATGATTATTGATAAGCGCGCTCAGCTTTCCCCCTCCGCCTCGCGCACCGCCCGCTCCGCCGCCGCGAAACCGAGTTTGGAGTGGGTGCCGTCGCAGAAGGGCTTGTTGATGGAGGCGCCGCAGCGGCAGAGCGCCAGCTTGCGCCCGGCCAGCCCCCGGTACTCGTTCCCTTCGCTGTCCACCAGGCGCACCGGACCGTCCACGATGAGGGGGCCGTTCTTGTTGACCTTGATCACGACGTCTGCCATCGATCCATCTCCGGAGGGTGAGGGGCTTTGGATGCGCCGCGCTGCCGCAAGCGCCGTTCCCCGCCGCGCGCGCTACGCCCCGCTCGCCACGGCGCCGTGCATCCACAGGACGCCGATCGCAGTGCTCGCCAGGGCGGTGGCCAGGCGAATCCCTCGCGCGAGGGATTCGGAGTGGATGGATGCGCGGTCGAAGACCACCCCCGCCACCAGCGCGTAGAACCCCATCGCCGCCACGGTCCCGACGCCGAAGACGAGCAGGTACGCCCCCGCCCAGAGCGGCGAGCCGCCGAGCGCCACCGGGAGCAGCGCTACCAGCGGTGCCGTACCGGCGAGCCCGTGCGCTACGCCCACCCAGCCGCTCCCGCCCGCATGGTGGTGCGGGTGCTCCCCCGGCCCCGCGGCGGCGTGGGCACGGTCGTGCAGCACGCTCCAGAGCAGCCACAGCCCCAGCGCCATGAGCAGCGTTCCCACCCCGAACTCCAGCCCCCGCGAAACGCCGTCGGGAATCCGCACGTCCAGCACGATCAGAGCGATCCCCACCACCAGGATGGCGACGGAGTGCCCCGCTCCCCAGCGCAGCCCGAAGCCGAGCGCTCGCAGCGGCCGGGGGCGCCGGGCCACGAAGGTGGTGACGGCCGCCATGTGGTCCGGCTCCAGCGCGTGGAGAAAGCCGGCAGCGAGGGCGGTGAGCAGCGGAAGCAGGGGATCCACGTTCGGAGCGGCGCGGGAGGGCCCATCGTGCGATGGCGCGGAGTCTATGGGGGCGGCGGCATCGGTGTCAACATACGGGTCTGGTTCGATCTTTCCCGCCGCTTTCGGGTATCGCCGTGGCTGGTCCGGCCGGCACCCGACGCCGCACCCCTAGCCAAGACGTCCTGTCGTGGCCCTCTCGCGCCCTAATATGAGATTCGGTCTTTTCCTGCTCGCCTGCCTCGTGCTTCTCCTCCTGCCCATTGCTCTTTCCGCGCAGCGGCCGGCGCCGGACGCTCTACGTGCGCGCGCCGCTCCGCGCGCAGGCCCGGTGGAGGTCGACGGTCGCCTGGTGGAGGAGGCGTGGGCCGCGGCCGATCCGGTCGGCTCGTTCATCCAGCGCGAGCCGACAGAGGGCGCGCCCGCGGCGGAACCCACGGAGGTGCGGGTGCTCTTCGACGACGACGCCGTTTATGTGGGCGCGCGAATGCACGATTCCACGCCGCGGACCATCGCGCGTCAGCTGGTGCGCCGCGACGAGGGCGGGCAGTACGACTTCTTCGAGGTATCGCTGAGCCCCGCGGGAGACCGCCGCACGGGGTACCAGTTCCGCGTCAGCGCGGCCGGGGTGCAGGGCGACACCTACCTGTTCGACGACGTCCGCGACGACGACGTATGGAACGCGGTGTGGGAGTCCGCCGTGGAGGTGGATTCGCTCGGATGGACGGCCGAGCTGCGCAT
>JALZKG010000301.1 GCA_030859365.1 Gemmatimonadota bacterium | reverse complement strand
GGGTAGACGTGCGGGACGTCCGCTTCGCGAACATCCCGATCCCATCGCGCTTCTATCCCGACGCGCTCGACCGCCTGGGACGGCGCGACGAGCCGGACCTCCCCCCCACCTCGTATCCGCTCCGTCTCCCAGACGACATCGGCGCGGCGCGGGTGGAGGGCGGGATGCTCATCCTCGAACCCGCGCCCGGCGCGCGCTGACCGCATGCCCCGCATTCTGGTGGTCGACGACGAGGAGGGAATCCGCAACCTGCTCGCCCAGCTCCTCGAGTACGAGGGATACGAAACGCGAACCGCCGGCGGGGCGGCCGAGGCGCTCGCGGCCTTTCCCGAGTTCCGTCCGGATCTGACCTTTCTTGACGTCAAGATGGCCCGGATGGACGGGTTGGAGACCCTTTCCCGACTGCGGGAGATCGACCCCGGCGCCATCGTGGTGATGATCAGCGGCCACGGCACCATCGACACGGCGGTCGAGGCCACCCATCGGGGCGCCTTCGACTTCCTGGAAAAGCCGCTCGACACCGATCGCATCCTGCTGGTGGTCCGCAACGCCCTGCAGCAGCGGGGGCTGCTGGAGGAGAACGCCCGGCTTCGTACCGAGGTGGAAAGCCGCCACGAGATCGTCGGCCGCTCGTTCGCGATTCGCCAGGTACTGGAGCGGGCGGAGCGCGTCGCCCCGACGGATGCGCGCGTCCTGATCACCGGGGAGAACGGGACCGGCAAGGAGCTGATCGCCCGCGCCATCTACCGTCTTTCTCCCCGCGCCGCCGGCCCCTTCGTGGAGGTCAACTGCGCCGCGATCCCGACGGAGCTGATCGAGTCGGAGCTGTTCGGCCACATGAAGGGCTCGTTCACCGGAGCGTTCGAGGACCGCACCGGCAAGTTCGAGCTTGCCGACAGCGGCACACTCTTTCTGGACGAGGTGGGCGACATGAGCCTCACCGCGCAGGCGAAGGTGCTGCGTGCCCTACAGGAGGGGGTGGTCACCCGGGTGGGGGGCGCCCGCTCCATCAAGGTGGACGTGCGGGTGCTCGCCGCGACCAACAAGGATCTGGAGGAGGAGATCCGCGGTGGGCGCTTCCGCGAGGACCTCTTCTACCGGCTGAACGTGATCCCGCTGCACGTCCCGCCCCTGAGGGAGCGGCGGGAGGACATCCCTATGCTGGTCCAGCACTTCGCCGAAATCTCCACCCGCGAAGCGTCGCTCCGCCCGCGGCGCTTCACCGATGACGCCGTCGAGCGGCTGCAGCGGATGGACTGGGGAGGTAACGTCCGGGAGCTGCGCAATACGGTGGAGCGGCTGCTGATCCTGGCGGCCAGCGACCCGATCACGTCGGCGGACGTGGACCTGCTCGTGGGCGGGGGGAGCGCGGCCGGGGGCGCTCTCTCGGGCGACCTGCTCGCCTGTCAAACCTTTGCGGAGTTCAAGGACGCAGCGGAGCGCGCCTTTATCCTGCAGAAGCTTCGGGAGAACGAGTGGAACGTTTCCGAAACGGCGCGGCTGGCGGACATGCCGCGCTCCAATCTGTACAAGAAGATCGAGCGGTACGGGCTGGTGCGGGAGGAGTAGGCGCCGGCGAGCCGCAGCGTGTTTCCACACGCGGGAGCCGCTCCTTCGCTTCCCGCGACGCCAGGATGCTGGATCAGTCCCGCCGCACAAAGTCGCCGAGCGTGATGCGGTGCTCGTTGGCCGAAGCATCGTACGTTACGCGATACGAGGTCGGGTAATGCCCCGGTACGGCGTAGCGGGCGGGGAGCTTGAGCTGGCGCGTGAAGTCCGCCTTCGTCTCGAGAAACACCTTCGTGACCATCGGCTCCAGGAAGTTCATCTTCCCGTCGTAGGAGCCATAGACGAAGGTCGCGGTAAGGTTTGGCCGGTGAACTCCGGCGAGCTCGGGTCGATCCAGTGCCCGCCCATCCGGGGGAACCGGCACCGGCGAGCACGAGGCGTTGGACCGCGTCTTTCCCCTGGTCTACCAAGAGCTCCGCCGCCTTGCTCACCGCCAGCTTCGGGCGGAATCCACGGGCCATACGCTCTGCACCACCGCGCTCGTCCACGAGGCATATCTCCGCCTGGCAGACCAGACACGCGGGCAGTGGCGGGACCGGGCGCACTTTCTCGCCATCGCCGCGGTCGCCATGCGCCGCATTCTGGTGGACCACGCCCGCCGCCACGGCAGCGCCAAGCGCGGCGGATCGCTGCGCTGGGTCCCGCTCGAGAACGCCGATCTGGCGATCGAAGAGCGTGCCGCGCTGCTCGTCGCGCTGGACGACGCGCTCAGCCGGTTGGCAGCGCTGGACGGACGTCAGGCGCGGGTGGTGGAGTGCCGCTTCTTCGGTGGGATGACGGAGGAGGAGACGGCGGAGGCGCTATACCGCCGCGCGCTGGAGATCGAGCGTGAGGTGCTCCCCTCGAAGCATGCGAACACCGCGACTACGCTGCTGGGCCTCGGCCGACTGCTGATGGACCGCAACCAGGACGGCGAAGCGGAACCGATGCTGAGGGAGGCGCTGGCGATTCGGGAAGAGGCGCTGGTCGCGAACCACTGGGGGACCGCGATCGCCCGCTCGGCGCTGGGCTCCTGTTTGTCGAGGCTGGGGCACCATGCCGAGGCGGAGCCGCTGCTGGTGGAGGGAGTTGCGCGCCTGCGGGACGCGCTGGGGATCCGAGACCCGCGCACCCAGAGCGCACTCCGGCATCTGGCGAACCACTATGAACGGGTGGACTGACCGGAGCGGACGATGCAGGGGGAACCGCCGCGCCAGTTGGCATCCCCCCCGCCGCGCCTTACATTCCCGCTTCCGAACGACGGCTTGAGTGCGACGAGAGGCGAACCACCCATGACGGACCAGCACAAGGTACCCCCCACTGAGCGCGCTGTGCGTGCGAAGAACTTCATCGGCGGCGAGTGGGTCGAACCCGCCACCGGCGAGTACTTCGAGAACCGCAACCCGGCCCGGACCTCGGATCTGATCGGCATGTGGCCCCGGTCCGGCGCAGAGGACGTGGAGCGCGCGGTCGCCGCGGCGAAGCGCGGCTTCGAAACGTGGCGCCTGACCCCCGCCCCGGAGCGGGGCGCGATGCTCAAGACGGTGGGCGATCTCCTCACCGAGCGCAAGGACGAGATCGCCCGCGCGGCGACCCGCGAGATGGGGAAGACCTTCGCGGAAACCAAGGGCGACGTCCAGGAGGGGATCGACACCGCGTACTACGCGGCCACGGAAGGACGCCGCCTGTTCGGCCACACCGTCCCGTCCGAGCTGCGCTCCAAGTGGGCCATGAGCATTCGGCGGCCCATCGGGGTGACGGGGC
>JALZKG010000284.1 GCA_030859365.1 Gemmatimonadota bacterium | reverse complement strand
GCCGCGGCTGTTCGCCCGGATCGAGCCGTATCGCGACCGGCTCGACCTGGAGCGGATCACCCGGGCCTACGAATTCAGCCGCGTGGCCCACGCAGGGCAGAAGCGACACTCCGGCGAGGACTACGTCGTCCACTGTATCGAGGTGGCCCAAATCCTGGCGGAGCTCCACCTGGACACCACGACCCTGGTGAGCGGGCTGATCCACGACGTGGTCGAGGACACGTCGGCCACCCGGGAGGACGTGCGCGACACCTTCGGCGAAGAGGTGGCGAAGGTGGTGGATGGGCTGACCAAGATCTCACGGGTGGAGTTCCGCACCAACACCGAGCAGCAGGTGGAGAACTACCGCAAGCTGCTCCTCTCCATGGCGCAGGACGCGCGGGTGATCCTGATCAAGCTGGCGGACCGGCTGCACAACATGCGGACGCTGGAGTTCCTCCGACCCGAGAAGCGACTCCGCATCGCGGAGGAGACGCGGGAGATCTACGCCCCGCTCGCCCACCGCCTGGGGGTCGCCACCATCAAGTGGGAGCTGGAGGACCTGTGCTTCAAGTTTCTGGAGCCGGACGGCTATCGGGAGCTTGCCCGCAAGGTGGCGGAGAAGCGCCACGAGCGGGAGGAGATGATCGAGCGGCTTCGCCTTCCGCTGGAAACAGATCTCCGTGCCGCCGGGATCGTATGCGAAGTCACCGGGCGGCCGAAGCACCTGTGGTCCATCCAGCGCAAGATGGTGCGTCGCGAAAAGGCGTACGAGGAGATCTACGACCTGATGGCGGTGCGGGTGATCGTGGATACGGTCACCGACTGCTACCACGCGCTGGGGATCATCCACAACCGCTGGACGCCGCTGCAGGAGCGCTTTCACGACTACATCGCCACGCCGAAGTCCAACATGTACCAATCGCTCCACACGACCATCTTCGCTCCCGGAGGGCGGCTGTACGAGATCCAGATGCGGACGCGCGAGATGCACCGCACCGCGGAGTACGGGATCGCGGCGCACTGGAAGTACAAGGAGGGCGAGACCGGCGACGAGGTGGACGACACCCTCTCGTGGTTCCGGCAGGTGCTGGAGTGGCAGCAGGAGACGCGGGAGCCGGAGGAGTTCATGGAGTTCCTCCGGATCGACCTGTTCCAGGACGAGATCTTTATCTTTACGCCGCAGGGAGACGTCAAGCAACTCCCGAAGGGAGCCACCCCCATCGACTTCGCCTTCGCGGTGCACAGCGAGGTGGGGATGCGCTGCTCCGGCGCGAAGGTCAACGGGCGGATCGCTCCGCTTTCGCGGGAGCTGAAAAACGGCGACACGGTCGAGGTGCTGACCGACGCGAAGCAGCGCCCCTCGCGCGACTGGCTCGCCTTCGTGAAAACGGCGCGGGCGCGGAACAAGATCCGGCAGTGGATCCGCACCGAGGAATTCGCCAGCTCGGCGCGCGTGGGGCGCGACTTCCTGGACCGGGAGATCCGCAAGGCGCGCCAAGAGAAGGTGGGTGAGGATCGGATGAACGCGGTCGCGAAGACCATGGAATTCGCAGACGCCGCGCACCTGTACGCGGCGCTCGGGCGGGGGGACATCGGCCCCGCCGCCGTGCTGGCCCGGCTGTGGCCCGACGCCGCGCCGGCCCCGCCGGAGCGTCCGGCATCCGCCTTCGACCGGCTGGTGTCCCGCGTCCGGGGGAAGCCGCCGGGGGTCCGCATCCAGGGGATGGACGGGCTGATGATGCGTTACTCACAGTGCTGCCAGCCCGTTCCCGGCGACCGGGTGACCGGCTACATCACCCGCGGGCGCGGGGTGTCCGTCCACCGGATCGACTGCCCCAACGTGCTGCAGATGGCGGATCACCCGGAACGCCGGGTGGAGATCCAGTGGGACGCGGAGGCCGGGGAGCGCTTCTTCGTCCGGCTGGTGATGGAGGGGACGGACCGGCGCGGCCTCTTCGCCGAGATCGCGACGGTGATCTCCGGCACCAACACGAACATCAAGAGCGCCGAGATCCAGTCCGAAGCCCTGGGGATGCGCGGCCAGTTCGTGGTCGAGGTGGAGAACCTCGATCACCTGAACCGTGTACTCAAGGCGGTCCGCCGCGTCCGGGGCATCCTGTCGGTCGAGCGGCGCGAAGCGGTCGAAGAGAGCGATCTCCAGGACGCGTAACCCCATGCCATTCGAGCTGGTTTCACCCTTCTCCCCCGCCGGCGATCAGCCGCGGGCGATCGAGGAGCTTTCCGAGGGACTCGCCCGCGGCGATCGCTACCAGAC
>JALZKG010000282.1 GCA_030859365.1 Gemmatimonadota bacterium | reverse complement strand
GCCTACGGCGACCGTGTCTCCCGCCGCGGCTGCCGCTCCCAGTGGGGTCTGCAGCGCCCTCAGCTTCGCCTCGAAGGTGTTGGTCAGGTTCAGCAGGCGGACGATGTTGCGCGCACGGCCCCCCGCGGGTCCGAACGCGCGGAGCTGCTCGGCGGTCTGCGTCACCTCCGGCTCGTACGCGTAGGAGAAGCCGGGTTTGAAGTGGTGTCGGAAGGCGGAGTAGGGACCGAAGCCGGGGTAGAAGCCGTACAGGTCGGTGTTCACGCTGGCGCCGAAGCTGGTGCGCCGCGGCCCCAGGAGGTAGCGTCCGTCGGTGGAGGTGTCGCGGACGAGCTCCTGGCCCAGCTGCAGCGTCGGCGACAGGGTGGTCGAGCCGATCAGCGTCTGCTGGTAGCTGAGAGACGCGTTCCACGACCCGCGGTCGCGGTCGATGCGGGGCACGTCTTCGAAGAGCCCGGCGCCGAGCAGCTGTTCGAGCGTTTCGCGGTTCAGCTGGAAGTTGGTGCCGAGCTGCAGGTCTCCCGCCCGTATGCTCGGCCCCACCCGGACGCTGAGCTGTTCACGATCCTGCGGGAACGGCCCAAGCGGGGCGGTATCGCCAGGTGCGATCACCAGATCCGGCTGCTGCACCACGGTTCTTACCAGCGTCGGCCCCAGCCCGGAGATCGTGACGTTGTTGTACCAGCGGGCGCGCTGCGCGAGCGGGTCCTCGAACAGCGTTACCGGGTTGACGCTGATCCCGAGGCTCGGAAAGGTGCTCTCCACCCGTCCCGTCCCCACCTGCTGTGCCCGCGTAGCCCCGAGGCTCACCCGACCCCAGTCGAAGCCTCGGTCGGCGGCGAAGTTGGAGGTGAGGTTGCGAACCGTTTCCAGCGGATCCACGCTCTCCCGGCGAACGAAGGCCGACGAGGAAGCGTAGCTCCCCGAAGCCGCGAGGTTGGTCCGCTCATCCGGGCGCCAGCTGCCGTTGCCGGACATCGAACGCTCGGTGCCGCCTTCATCTCGAAAGAACTGCCGGTAGCTGAAGCTCCCGTTCAGGAACTGCCGCGTCCAGCGGAAGTCCACGCCGCCCTGCAGCGCGGTGTACGATCCGCTCCGCCAGTCGACGCTCGCCTGCGCGCCCAGGTACTGGTTGATCGCCCAGTAGTAGCCGACGTCGGAGATCTGCCGGCTGGTCCGACCGGTGCGGACGATGTCGTTGATCCCGAAGCGCGGCGTCAGGATTCCGCTCGCGCGCCCCTGCTCCAGGTTCTGGAAGACGAAGGGCAGGGGAAACACCGGGACGTCTCCGAAGTACAGCCAGGCGGGGCGGCCGACGAGGATACGGTCGCGGACCACCAGCACCCGCCCCACCCGGAAGTGGTACTGCGGCTCGGGACGGTCGTCGGTCGTCAGCCGGGTATCGGCCGCGTAGAAGCGCTCCCCCTCCTCCGCAGCCGTCAGGTCTCCCGTGATGCGCCAGTTCGCCCCCTGCGCGAACTCGGTCCGACCGCCGAGTACCGTCGCCCGCCGGCGCGCCAGGTCGTACAAGAGCACCTCCCCCTCGAATTCCTGCGCCCCGCCGGTCACGCGCGGGCTGCCGCGGGCCTCCACGCGCTCCTCCCGGCGGAAGTAGACGATGGAGTCGGCGGTCAGCCGCTCGGGGGTGCGCACCACCTCGGCGTTGCCACGCAGCCGCAGCGTTTCATCCGCCCGGCGGAAGACCGCGCTGTCGCCCCCGTACTCGGTCGCGGTATAGCCGGGGAGGCGGAGCAGCTGCTGGAGCAGCGTGTCCGGGGGAGCGAGCGGGCGGGCGGCCGTGTCGGCGGCGGCGGTATCGCTCCGCAGCGTGTCGGGCGGAGGAGCGCGCGGGATGGGACGCTGCGCCAGCGCGGGAAGCGGAAGAAGGAGCAGCCCCACGGCCGCGGCGAATCCCCCAAGCGAGCGTCGCACCGGCTACGCCTCCGCCAGAGCCTCGCGCGGCTGTCCGCGTGTGACCAGCCGCGACAGCACGATGCTGAACTCGTACAGCAGGTAGAGCGGGATCATCATCAGGACCGTCACCGTGATCACGTCGCCCGGGGTGATCACCGCGGAAAGAACGGTGATCCCCAGAAAGGCGTGGCGCCGCTTCGACGCCAGAAACTCCGGGGTCACGACCCCGAGCGCCGACAGGATCAGGATCACCACCGGCAACTCGAACACGATCCCGAAGGCGAGCAGGAGGCGCGTCACCACGCTCATGTATTGGCCGATCACGATGTTCTGCTCGAGACTCTCCGTCTGGAATCCCATGGTGAACTGCAGGGTGATCGGCAGGACGATGTAGTACGCCATCAGCACCCCCGAGGCGAAAAGCACCAGCCCCATGTACAGGCTCGGGATGATGACCCGGCGCTCGGTCGGCATCAGCGCGGGGGAGAGAAACGCCCAAATCTGGTAGATGATGATGGGCGAGGCGAGCAGTACCCCCACCAGAATCGCGAGCTGCAGGGTGATAAAGAAGGGGTCGGTGGGGCTCAGGTACTTGAGCCGGGTCCCCTGCAGAAAGGGGGTGATGGGGGCGGTCAGGATTCCCAGCACGTCGAAGCGCGTGACCAGGAAGAAGCCCACCACGGTGCAGACGCCCACGGCCAGCAGGGAGTACAGCAACCGCCAGCGGAGCTCCTCCAGGTGGTCCCAGAAGGGCATCTCGCCGATCCCGCTCTCCCTGCGAATCTTGCGAAAAAGACTCATGCGCGTGGACTCCTTTCCCGTGTCGTTCAACGGGAGGAGTCTTCGAGTATCTGCAGCGGCAGCTCCTGCTGGAAGCGGCGCAACTCGGTCTGGGCGCTTCGTGCGTCCAGATCCTTGAGTTCTTCGTAGAACTCCGTCAGGTCCTGAAAGTTTCGGTACACCGAGGCGAAGCGGACGTAGGCAATGTGGTCGCGTCCCTTGAGCCGCTCCATCACCATCTCCCCGATGTGGCGGCTCTCCGTTTCGGAGGTGTCCTGCCGGTCGAGGGTGCGCTCGATGTCCTCGACGATCCCGTCGATCTCGGTCGGGCCCACCGGCCGCTTGGCGCAGGCAATCTGTATGCTGCGCAGCAGCTTGCGGCGGTCGTACGGCTCCGTCTCCCCATCGTTCTTCTTCACCTGCAGCGGCCGCTCCTCGATGTACTCGTAGGTGGTGAAGCGGCGGTCGCAGCGCATGCACTCGCGGCGGCGGCGGACCGCCCGCCCCTCCCGGCTGGTGCGGGAGTCCACCACGCGGTCCTCGCCGTGGTGACAGAAGGGACAGCGCACGTCAGCAGCTCCCGCTCAGCGTGTGCCCAGCGACTGCAGCTGCTCGCGCGCGGACACCGCCTCGGTGCTCCGCGGGTAAGCCCGAACCACCTGATTGAACAGGGTGCGCGCCTGAGCGCGGTTTCCACGCTGCACCTCCAGAAGCCCCGCCCGGTAGAGCGCCGTCGGCGCCTTCGCGGCGGTCGGATACTGCTCGATCACCCGAGCATACGCCTGAAGCGCGCGTTCCGGGTCGGTCGCGTCCGCGAAAGACTCCCCGATGTGGAATTGAGCGTCGGACGCGAGAGGGTGCTGCGGGAAGAGCCGCAGGAACTCCGTGAACCCGGTGCGCGCGGTGGTCTGTGACCCGCGGCGCAGCGCCGCCAGCGAGGTGTTGAAGAGCTCCTGCGGATCCCCCGACGGTGCGGCGGGGGCGGCGGACGCATTCCCCTGCGTCGCATTCGGCGCGCTCGGCGGCGGCGCGGCGGCGGCGGCTGCTTCACGAGCCCGCGCATTCATCTGCTCCCGCAGGTCGGCGAGCCGCTGCTGTCCCTGCCCCGTCAATTCCTGGATCTGAACCAGTTGCCGCTCCAACTGGAGGAAACGGTTCGCCATGTCACCGCGGTTGCGGATCTCGTGCCGGCCGAGCGAGTCGAGCAGAATTTCGTTCTGGCGCCGCATCTCGCGCACCATTTCCTCGCGGCCGGTCTGTATCTCCTGCCGCAGGTCCCGCAGGTCCCGCTTGGTGGCGCATCCCGCCGCGAGGAGCGGCAGGAGCGCCACGAGGGTCCAGCGCGCCCTCACCGGATCCTCGCGGAGGAGCCCGCCACGTCGCCGCCGGTCACCACGAACTCGGCCCTGCGGTTCTGCGCGTACGCGTCCTCGCTTTCCCCCTCCAGCCGCGGCCGCTCCTTGCCGTACGAGATGGGGGAGATCCGGTCCGCCGAGATCCCGAAGCCGGCCATGAAGTCGCGCACCGACTCGGCGCGCCGCTGGGCCAGCGCCAGGTTGTACTCCGTGGAGCCGCGGGCGTCGGCGTGCCCCTCCACCCGCAGCGTGATGCCGGGGTTTTCCCGCATGATCTCGGCCTTGGTGCGAAGCTTCTGCTCTGTCTCCGGACTCAGCCGCTCGCTGTCGTAGTCGAAGAACACCATCTCGGTCAGCAGCCCTCGGACCCGGGTGGCTTCCTCGTCCATGGTGCCGCGCTCGCGCTCCAGCCGCAGCCGCTCGGCCGCGAGCGAGTCGGCCCGCGCCCGCTCGGAGGCGGTCATGCCGGTCTGGGTGGTGCCGTCTTCCCCCGGGGCGGCGACGGGGGCCCTTCGCCGGCAGCCGGCGAGAGCAAGGGCCACGAGGATCAGGATTGCGGCGGTGCGGAGGTGTGTCATCGTTCTGGGGACGGGTTGAAAGATGGGGGATCCGGCAGATTCGGAAACATCAACGTGCGCCGGCGCGGCGCAGCGTGGGGGACCACTCCGGCAGACCGAAGCCGCGGC
>JALZKG010000259.1 GCA_030859365.1 Gemmatimonadota bacterium | reverse complement strand
CGCCACGACCCATCCACCCGGATCACCTGGGTGCTGCAGCCCGGCCCCGCCTCCCTGGTGCGGGGCCACCCCGCGGTGGACGAGATCGTCCTCTTCAACCGCTCCCGCGGCTGGCGGGCGTTCGGCGACGTTCGGCGGGAGTTCGCGCGCCGCCCCTTCGACCTGGTTCTCGATCTGCAGGTGTACTTCAAGGCGAGCATCGTCACGGCGCTGGTCCGCGCCCCGGTGAAGCTCGGCTTCGATCGTGCTCGCGCGCGCGACCTCAACTGGCTGGTCACCAACCGGCGCATCCCACCGCACGCACCGCAGCACGTTCAGGATCAGTACTTCGAGTTTCTCCACGCGCTGGGCGTTTCCCCGGAGCCGGTGGAGTGGAACCTCGGCCCCTGGCCGCACGAGCGTGCCGCCCAGCGGGCGTTTTTTTCGCGGTGGAAGCGGCCCGTCGCCGCCCTCGCGATCGGGACGACCGCGGCGGCGCGGGAGTGGGTCCCGGCCCGCTGGGCGTCCCTCTGCGACGCCCTGTGGGACCGGCACGGCCTCCACCCGGTGCTGGTCGGCGGGCGCTCGGTCCGGGAGTTGGAAACGGAGCGTAGCATCCAGGACGCGGCCCGGAGCCCGGTAGCTTCGGCGCTCGGGGCCGGGCTGCGGGAGATGGTGGGGGTTCTGGACGGCTCCGCGCTGGTGGTTTCGCTCAACTCGGCGCCGCTCCACATGGCGGTGGCGCTCGGCCGCCCGGTGATCGGCCTGATGGGTCACCTGAACCCGCGGCGTACGGGGCCCTATCGCTTCCGCGACCTCACGGTGGACGCATACGGGGAGCCGGGGGAGGACTATCCCGTTTCCCACGAGAAGAGGCCGGGGGGGATGATGCGGATCCGGGTTGAAGATGTTTTGGACCGGGTGGATCTCTGGAAGCAGCGGTACGCCGCCGCCGAGCAGCGGTGACGCTCCCGCTCCCGCCGAACGCCCGGGTGGCGATCGTTATGCTCACCGCCGTCGGCGACGTGGTGCACACGCTGCCGGTCGTGAACTCGTTGCGCGCCGCCGCTCCCGCCCTCCACCTGAGCTGGGTGGTTCAGCCGGGTCCGGCCGGGCTGCTGGCCGGCCACCCGGCGGTCGACGAACTGATCGCCTTCGACCGGCGAAGGGGATGGAGAGCGTGGGGGGAGCTGCGCGCCAACCTACGGCGGCGCCGCTTCGACCTGGTTCTCGATCTCCAGGTGTACCTCAAGGCCGGGCTGATCACCCGCCTGCTCCGCTCTCCCCGAAAGGTTGGGTTCGACAGGGCTCGGGCTCGCGATCTGAACTGGCTCTTTTCCACCGAGCGGATCGCCCCGCGGCCCCGTGCCCACATCCAGGACGAGCTGCTGGAGTTCGTGGATCACCTCGGCGTGCCCCGGCGGCTGGAGTGGAGAGTGGGGACGACGTCGGAGGAGCGGGAGCGCTACGACAGCCTCCTGCCGCCCTCCGTGCACCCCACCGTGGCCCTGGTGGTGGGGACAAGCAAGCCGGAAAAGGAGTGGCCCGCCGAGCGGTACGCAGCGATCGCCGACCGCCTCGCGGTGGAGCGCGGGGTGCGGACGATCCTGGTGGGCGGTCGATCGCCCCGCGAGGACGCCGCGGCGCACACGATCGGCCGGCTCGCGGCCCACCCGCCGCTGGATCTGCGGGAGTGGGATCTGCGCCGCGTGGTCCGTCTGCTGGAGCGGGCGGACGTGTTGGTCTCCCCCGACACCGGGCCGCTGCACCTTGGGGTGGCGCTCGGAACGCCGACCGTTGCGCTGATGGGATACACGAATCCAAAGCGCTTCGGACCCTACGGCCACTTCGAGGAGCTGTTGATCGACGCCTACGGCGACCCCGGGGAGGAGTACGCGACCGGCGCTCCGCACCGGCTCGGCCGGATGGAGCGGATCGCCGCCGGCGAGGTGGTGGACCGGGTGCTGCTCGCCCTGGAGCGCTACCCCAAGGTGCCGGCCGACTCCGGCCAGCCGCCGCCGTAGCCCGCCCGCAAAGCCGCGACGCTCCCGGCCTCCAGCGGCACGCCGAGCTTGCGGGCGGATCTCGCCAGCCGCCGCAGGTCGCTGCCACGGCGGGACCCCGGCACGGTACCCCGAAACAGGCGTGCCCGGTCGAAGTCCAGCAGGTACACCTCGCAGCCAGCTCGCGCGGCGTCCACCACCAGCAGGTTGTGCAGGTTCAGGTCGGGGTGGGCGATGCCACCGGCGTGCATGCGCCCGATCTGGCGCCCCGCCGCTCCCCACAGCGC
>JALZKG010000239.1 GCA_030859365.1 Gemmatimonadota bacterium | reverse complement strand
CTCGCTCCATTCGGAAAGGAGCGGCGCGGCCGTCGCCGGGGCCGGGGGCCGGGGCGCGACGTACCCCTTGCCGAAGCGGCGAGCGCTGTCGGCCTCGGCCTGGGCCAGTCCCTCGGCGGCGTCGCGGAAGTGCTCCCACTCCAGCAGGCGGCGCACCAGCTCCGCGCGCGGGTCCTCGCCCTCCTCCTCGTCGCCGCGGCGGGGAAAGAGCATCTGCGCCTTGATACGGACCAGCGTGGCGGCCATCTCCAGAAACTCGCCCGCGTGCTCCAGCGGGAGCTGCCGCACTCCGCGCACCGCCTCCAGGAACTGCGCGGCAACCCGGGCGATGGGGATGTCGAAGATGTCCAGATCCTGCCGGCGGATCAGGTGAAGCAGCAGCTCCAGCGGCCCCTGGAAGCGCTCCAGCTCGACCTGGTACGGCCCGGCGGCGGCGTCGGACATGGTCGCTTCAAACGCCGAGCAGGAGGTTGCCGAAGCCGATCGCCGCCCCCGACAGGAGCCGCAGCGGGGGGAGGAGCAGGTTGAAGCCGCCGAGAAAAAGGAAGGCGAACACGAGCAGCATCCCGTAGCGCCCCATCTCCCGGTAGCGGGCGCCGAGCCGAGGGGGGAGCAGGTGATACAGCACGTGGGAGCCGTCCAGCGGCGGGATCGGCACAAGGTTGAACAGAACGAGGATCAGGTTGATGAAGACGCCGTACACGAACATCTGCTGCAGCAGCTGCAGCGGCCCCCCGAGCCCCGGGGCGGCGAGGGCCACCCACGCCACCAGCGCCTGCAGCACGGCGAAGACCACCGCCAGGACCAGGTTGACCGCCACCCCGGCAAGGGAGACGATGATGTCGCCCCTGCGGTATTCACGGAAGTTGCGCGGGTTGACGGGAACCGGGCGCGCCCACCCGAACACCACCCCCGTTCCAGACAGGGCGAGCAGCCCCGGGACCACGAAGCTTCCGAGCGGGTCCAGGTGCGGGACGGGGTTGAGCGTCAGCCGCCCCAGCATGGCCGCGGTCGGGTCTCCCTGCGCCCGCGCGGCGTAGCCGTGCGCGACCTCGTGGAAGACGACGGAAAGGATCAGGACGGGAAGGGTGACCAGCAGCGTTTCCATCGGCGCCAAGCTAGCGGAGCCGCCGACGGCTGTCAAAGCGATCTCCCCGGCGCCTTGACAGGACGGGGGTACCGGAGTGAAGTTTCCTGTTTGCCGGCATGCGCTGTCCGCACGCCCGAGACTTCACCTCCGGAGATCCTGTCTTGCCAAACATCAAATCCGCGGAAAAGCGGATGCGGACCAGCGCCGCCCGCGCGGAACGCAACCGCGCCGTTCGCTCCCGCCTCCGCACCGCGCTCAAAAAGGTTCGTCAGGCGGATTCCGCGGAGAACGGCTCCGCGGCTCTCCGTGAGGCGGCCTCGCTGCTGGACCGCGCCGCGGCGAAGCGCGTGATCCATCCGAACAAGGCGGCCCGCACCAAGTCGCGCCTGTCCGCCTTCGTGGCCGGGATCGGGACGTAGGCCCGCGCTCAGGGGGGACCCCCCGTTCCAGACCCCCGCTGGCTTCGCTGAAGCCAGCGGGTTTTTTTTGCATGGTGCTCTCACCCGCGCCCCGTCACAGCTCGGAGCCGCAGATCTCGCAGTACCACGCCTGCGCGTCGTTCGCGCTCCCGCATTCCCGGCAGGCCACGGTCGCGGGACCGCTCTCGGCGGCGGGGGTTTCCTGCGTCGCCTCGCCCGGGTCGCGCCCGATGGAGGCCGCAATGGCGCGGTCCAGCTCCTCCAGAAACGCCAGGTCCCCCTCCCCCTCCACCGCTGGCGGCTCCGCGGCGGCCTCTTCCTCCGGGTCGGCGGGAAGTTCGAGAAAGGCGAGCTCGTCGTCCCGCGCCTCGTCCCCGTTCTCCGCGCTCGGGTCCAGCCAGGGGAGCGGCTGCGTCATTTCCTCGTCGAGGTCCGGCTCGGCGGCGACGCCGACCGGAGGGAGCTCCGCAGCGGCACCGGCGATCTCCCCCACC
>JALZKG010000221.1 GCA_030859365.1 Gemmatimonadota bacterium | reverse complement strand
GTGTCGCGGCCCGAGGCGGAGCGCCGCGGATGAGCGCGGCGGAGATCGGGGCGCAGGGGGCGGGCGAGCCCCGCCCCCGAGTCATGGTGGTGGACGACGAGCCCCACATACGGTCTCTGCTCCGCAGGGTCCTGTCGTCGGAGCACTACGACGTTCTGGAAGCGAGCGACGGACAGGAGGCGCTGGAGCTTTACCGGCAGCACGGGGCGGATCTGATCCTTTCCGACCTGCTGATGCCGCGGATGAACGGCCTGGAGCTGCTCGAGAACGCGAAGCGGAGCGACGACACTCTCGGGTTCGTCCTGCTCACCGGAGCGGGGACCATGAGCGACGCGGTGCAGGCGCTCCGCCAACAGGCCGACGACTACCTGCTCAAGCCATTCAACCTGGACGAGGTCACCTATTCCGTGGCCCGGGCGCTGCGGCACCGGCAGCTGGTCCGGGAAAACCGCGCCTATCAGCACCGGTTGGAGGAACGCGTGGACCAGCAGGCCACCGAGCTGGAGAACCTGTTCGTCGACGCGCTGCTCTCCCTCGCGAACGCCATCGAGGCGCGGGACGGCTACACCGGCGGTCACGTGGAGCGGGTCACCGGCTACGCTATGGCGACCGGGAAGGCGTTGGGACTGCCCGACGACGCGCTCAAGAACCTGTGGGTAAGCGGGCTCCTCCACGACGTCGGCAAGATCGGCGTCCCCGACCGTATCCTCACCAAGCCCGGGAAGCTGACCGACGAGGAGTACCGGATCATGCAGCGCCATCCGGAGATCGGCGCCGCGATCATGCAGCGCAGCTCGTTTCTTCGCCCCGCGGTGCCCGGCGTGCTCCACCACCAGGAGCGGTGGGACGGCACAGGGTATCCGGCGGGCCTTCGCGCCGAGCAGATCTGCGTCCACGGGCGAATCCTCGCCGTCGCGGACACCTTCGACGCCATCATCAGCACACGGCCCTACCGGGTTCAGCGCAGCGTGGACGAGGCCGTCGCCGAGCTACGCCGCTGCTCCGGTACCCAGTTCGATCCGTCGGTGGTGGAGGCGTTCGTCCGCGCGATGGAAAAGGGATTTCCGGAAGGAGCGTCCTTTCCGCCGGTCCGCTACTCCGTGCGTCCCGCTCTGTTCAGGAACGGCGACTCCGTTGCGACCGACGTGAGCGCCGTCTAGACTGCCTATTTCCGTGGGACCCCACGACAAGAGCACACCCGGCGCGAGCCGGGGCCGCAGAGCCGGGCGTCTCCCCAGGGAGATCGGCCAGCCGCCGCCGGTGAGCGCTTCCGCATCCATTTCCATGGCGTCCAGACGGCCCGCTCCCGGCTCGGCGGCAGATACCGGCCGCACGAGCGAGCCCTTGAGCGACGGGTTGCCTGCCAGCACGGAGCTCCGTTCCCCTGCGGATGCTCTGCGGCGGCTCATCCTCGCGCTCGCTCGCCCGGCGGAGCGGGAGCACACCCGACGCGTCATCCTTGAAGAGGCGGGGCTCCTCTTCGGCGCGCGTGGCGCCGCCATCTGCCTCCCCGCACCGGAGACGGCGGCGTTGCGGGTGGTGGCGGGGACCGGGGTGCTGGCCTCCCGCGAAGGGGAGCTGCTCCCGCTGGAAGGGAGTCTGGAGGGGATCGCCTTCGAGGCGGGCGCTCCCCGGCTCTCGGCCAACCTCCGCGATGACCCACGCGCCTTCCGGGCAGGCGAGCGGACGCTCCCCGACGGGCCGGCTCTCGCCCTCCCGCTGCGGTGGGACGAGCACTCCCTCGCCCTGCTTCTGGTGCTGCGCCCCGCGGGCGCCCCGGCCTTTGTCGAAGCCGAGGTCGCTCAGGGAGAGCGCTTCGCGGAGGCCGCGGTGGCGGCGCTGCAGTGCGGGGCCGCGTACGCCGAAGCCCGCCGCAGCGAGGCCGAGATCGCCACCTGGCGCGCCCATCGCGACGCCGTGGCGTGGAAGGAGAGGCACGAGCGGCTCGCCTGGTGCGAGCGCAGGGTGGTCATGGAAATCGACCCCGCCGCGGAGCGGATCGTATGGGGGGCAACGTGCGAGACCGTCTTCGGCTACCCGGCTCCCTTTTTCGGTTCCTCGCCGGAGGCCTGGCTGCAGCGTCTGCACGCCGACGATCGGGCCGGGGTGCTCGCCGCCATCCAGACCGCCGCGCGCGAGGGGGCGGAGACCCGGGCACCGTGCCGGGTGGCGCACGCCTTCGGCGGCTACCGAGACGCGGTGCTCCACTGCTGCGCGGGCGAGGTCGGCGCCCCGGTCGTCGGTGTGCTGGCGGAGCAGATCTCCGGCGCCGCGGAGACCGTGGCGCTGGATGGGCGGCACGAGGCGGTCCGTGACCTCGTCCGTGCGCTTCGGCACGAGATCAACAACCCGCTCGCGGTGGTGATCGGAGAGGCACAGCTGCTCCGCGACGAGGCGCTCGGCTCGCTCGATCCCGCGCTGCGCCACTCGGTGCTCGCCATCGTGGAGCAGAGCACCCGCATCAACGATCTCGTCCGTCGGTTGAGCACTCTGGAAGATATGCCCCGTGACTCGTACATGAACGAGCACGGGGGGATCGACTTCGCAGACGAGGAGGGGTAGTCCCAGGCCGCGTTGCTTGACCGGCCGCGCGCGGTGGGGGTAGATTGGCGCGCCGACGCCGCACCGACACGGGGCCGAGAGGCCCCGTTTGCACAGACCAGAGCCGATGGCCGAGCCGCTCCCTCCGCAGTACGCGCCACAGGAAACCGAGCCTCCGCTCCGCCGCTGGTGGGAGGAGCAGGGGTTCTTTTGCGCGGACGCCGCGTCGGCAAAGCCACCGTACACGGTCGTGATGCCGCCGCCGAACGTGACCGGCTCGCTGCACATCGGGCACGCGCTCGGCATCACCCTTCAGGACGTGCTGATCCGCTGGAAGAGGATGAGCGGCTTCAACGCGCTCTGGATCCCTGGAACCGACCACGCCGGCATCGCGACCCAGATGGTGGTGGAGCGCGAGATGCGCGAAACGGAGGGGGTGTCACGTCACGACCTGGGCCGGGAGGAGTTTCTCCGGCGGGTGTGGGAGTGGAAGGAGCGGTACGGCAGCCGCATCACCGAGCAGATCCGGGTGCTCGGCGCGTCTCCGGACTGGAGCCGCGAGTACTTCACCATGGACCCAGGGCTCTCGCGCTCGGTCCGGGAGGTCTTCGTCCGCCTCTACGAGGAGGGGCTGATCTACCGTGCGCACCGGTTGATCAACTGGTGCCCGAGCGACCGCACAGCGCTCTCCGATCTGGAGGTGGAGCACGAGGAGGGGGCTCAGGGCGAGCTCTTCCAATTCGCCTATCCGCTCGCCGAGGGGGAAGGGGAGATCGTCGTCGCGACCACCCGCCCCGAAACCATGCTCGGCGACACCGCGATCGCCGTCCATCCGGACGATCCGCGCTACCGGGAGCTGATCGGGCGCGCCGTCCGCCACCCCTTCGTCGACCGCCTGATCCCCGTGGTGGCGGACGAGATCCTCGTGGATCCGGAGTTCGGAACCGGTGCCGTCAAGGTCACCCCCGCCCACGACTTCAACGACTTCGAGGTCGGACGGCGGCACGATCTGCCGAGCATCAACCTGCTCCACCCGGACGGGACGCTGAACGAGAACGGCGGCCCCTTCGCCGGGCTGGACCGCTTCGACGCGCGCCAGGCGGTAAAGGAGCGGCTGGGGGAGATCGGCCTCGCCCGCGGGAGCCGGGAGCACACGCTGCCGCTCGGGCGGTGCCAGCGCTGCGGAACCGTGGTGGAGCCCTACCTGTCGCTGCAGTGGTGGGTGCGGGTCGAGCCGCTGGCGGCTCCGGCGATCGAGGCGGTGACCGGCGGCGGCACCGACTTCGTGCCGGAGAGCTGGACGCGCACCTACATGCAGTGGATGGAGAACATCCACGACTGGACGATCTCGCGTCAGCTCTGGTGGGGCCACCGCATCCCCGCCTGGTACGCGCCGGATGGAACCGCCTTTGTCGCCCGAACGGAAGAGGAGGCGCTGGCGCGGGCGCGTGAGCACTACGGTGAAGCCACCGCGTTGGAGCAGGACGCCGACGTCCTCGACACATGGTTCTCCTCGGGGCTACTCCCCTTTACGGCGCTCGGGTGGCCGGAGAATACCGCCGACCTCCGCGCCTTCTACCCGACCACGGTGATGGAGACGGGGTTCGACATCATCTTCTTCTGGGTTGCCCGGATGATGATGATGGGGATTCGCTTCATGGACGAGCCCCCGTTCCGCACCGTCTTTCTTCACGCCATGGTGCGGGACGAACGCGGGGAGAAGATGTCCAAGACGCGCGGCAACGTGATCGACCCGCTCGACGTGACGGCGGAGTACGGCGCCGACGCGCTTCGCTTCACGCTCGCCTCCATGGCGGCGCAGGGGCGGGACATCAAGCTGTCCATCGAGCGGGTGCAGGGAAACCGCGACTTCGCCAACAAGGTGTGGAACGCGGCGCGCTTCGCGCTGATGAACCTGGAAGGACCACGCGTCGAGCTGGCGGGGGTACGCGCCGAGCTGGAGCTGGCGGACCGCTGGATCCTCGCCCGCTTCGCCCGCGCGACCGCGGAGGTGACGGAGGCGCTGGAGCGCTTCCGCTTCCAGGACGCCGCGGGCGCGGTGTATGCCTTTATCTGGGGCGAGCTCGCGGACTGGTACCTGGAGTTCGCGAAGCCGCGGCTGCGTCCCGAGTCCGGCGCGGGGAGCCGCGACGCCGCCCGCGCGACGCTGGCGGAGGTCCTGGACGGCGCCCTCCGCCTTCTGCACCCGTTCATGCCCTTTGTGACCGAGGCGATCTGGCAGCGTATGCCCCGGCGCGAAGGCGACCCCGCGGCGCTGATGATCGCGTCGTGGCCTAACCCGCCGGCGGAGTGGCGGGACGCCGACACCGAAGCCCGGTTCGAGGAGCTGCAGGACGTGATCGGGGCGGTGCGAAACCTACGCGCGGAATACGCGGTGCAGCCGGGGGTGCGGGTGCCGCTCCGGGTCCACGCCGCATCACCGGAGCTTCGGGACACGCTGGAACGGAGTCGCCGCGCGCTGGACGACCTGGCTCGGGTCGGCGAGCTGACCTTTGCTCCCTCGCTGGGCGAGCCGGGGGCAAGCGCGGTGCTCCGCTCCGGGGCAGAGCTGTTCGTCCCCCTGGCGGGCGTGATCGACCTGCAGCGGGAGCGGGAACGCCTCGGAGCGGAGGTGGGGCGGCTGGACGGGCAGCTCCGCGCCGTGGAGGCGAAGCTGGCCAATACATCGTTCGTGTCGCGTGCGCCGGCGGTGGTCGTCGAGCGGGAGCGCGACAAGCTCGCCGCATTCCGGGAGCAGCGGGACAAGGTGGCGGCCAAACTCTCGGCGCTCGGCCTCGCGGCGTGAGAC
>JALZKG010000210.1 GCA_030859365.1 Gemmatimonadota bacterium | reverse complement strand
GGTGCAGGGGCTGGACTTCATCCAGGTGGGGGTGGCGGCCGTCGCGATCAACGCGCGGGGCTTCAACTCCTCCTTCAACAACCGGATGCTGATGATCGAGGACGGGCGGATCTCCGTCCTGCCCGAGAACGGCCTTCCGGTGGGCCAGTTCACCGCCACGCCCAAGGTCGACCTTGCCAGCATGGAGGTGCTCGTCGGCCCCGGCTCCGCGCTGTACGGCGCCGACGCGTCCAGCGGGGTGATCTCGCTCCAGACCAAGGATCCCCGCCAGTTCCCGGGAACCACGGTGGAGGTGACGGGCGGCAACCGCAGCTACAAGGACGTACAGGCGCGGCACGCCGGGGTGCTCGGCAACTGGGGCTACAAGCTGTCCGGGGAATGGCAGGACGCGAACGACTGGGAAAACTACCTGGCGTACACGACCAACGTGCCCGGGCGGGGCACGGTGCGTGTCAAGGAAGATTCCATCCCCGGCAACTCCATCGACTGGCGCACCAACGTCGCCCGCGGCAGCGGCGCGCTGGTGTACTACATGGGAGAAAGCCAGCTTCAGTTCAGCGGGGGCGCCAGCAAGACCAACGGCGTCGGTCAGACCAACGTGGGGCGCAACCAGCTCCGCGACTGGACCTACAACTTCCAGCAGGCGCAGTACTCCAGCCCGCGGTTCTACCTGAACGCGTACCGGGCGCAGTCGCAGTCCGGCGAGTCGTTCGCGCTCAACCGCTACGCCGGCAACTACGCTTTCTTTCCGAACGCGAATGAGGATTCGCTCCGGCTGATGTCCGACTGGCCGAGCGACGGGCGGATGTACGCCGCCGAGGCACAGACCAACTTCCGCCTGCCGGTGCTGCTCAACACCGCGGTGGTGGTGGGTAGCCAGTTCAGGCAGGACGTGGTGAGCAGCGACCGTCAGTGGCTGACCGATCGGCTGACCGGGGAGGACATCTCCGTCGACCAGTTCGGCTTCTACGGGCAGACGACCACTCCGGTCTCCCGGATGCTCGACGTGGTGCTCGCCGCCCGGCTGGACGACCACGAGAACTACGCTCGTCAGTTCAGCCCCAAGGCGGGCGTGGTCTTCAAGCTGGCACCGGGCCAGGCGTTCCGCGTGACGTACAACCGCGCGTTCAAGTCGCCGACCATTCTGCAGACCAACTTCCACATTCCGGATTGGACCAGCACCGTTTCCATCTACGGGAACACGCAGGGCTTCTCCATTCGCGATGCCGACGGCGCGGAGCGCTCCAGGTACGAGCCGCTCAGGCCCGAGGAGAACCAGACCTGGGAGGTGGGCTACAAGGGGTTGATTGCGAACCGGCTCTTCGTGGACCTGTCGGCCTACCGCTCGACCTATCAGGACTTCCTCAGCCCGCTCGCGATCATCTCCGATCCGTTCGGTCTGGGGCTGGCCGGCGACGCGGCCGGAGTGCGCTCCTTTGCGCATGACGCGGACGGCAACCGGATCAACCATCCGCTGGGATACGCGCCGCTGGTTCTCACCTATTACAACCTGGGCGAGGCGAAGCTGCGCGGCGCGGATCTGGGCGTGAACTTCGTCGTCACCCCCAAGATCAGCGTCAAGAGCACCGTCTCGCTGGTGGATCTGCAGGAGGTCGAGGTTCCAACGAACCGCGCAGAGGCCGTGGCGCTGAACTCCCCCACCACCAAGTGGACGCTCGGCGGCACCTTCAACGACCTGGCCGGCTTCCAGGGAGGCGCGACGGTCCGCCACGTGAACGGCTACTACTTCCGCTCGGGAATCAACACCGGGGTGGTGCCGACCTTCAGCACGCTGGACCTGAACACGGGCTACCGGATCCGGCAGCTCAACTCCACGCTGAACTTGGGGGTGAGCAACCTGTTCACCTGCGGCAACCGGGACGATTTCACCTACGCGGCGACGGGGGATCCCCTGCGTACCACGCCGCTGAACAAGGATCGCGCCTGCGGCTTCGGGCGCAAGCACCAGGAGATGATCAACATGCCGCAGATCGGCACGATGGTCTTCATCGGACTCAGGTACGACCTGCCGAGGTAGCCGAGCAGGGAGCCGGGGTGCCGCGGTTGGGGCATCCCGGCTCCGTCTTCGTGCGACGCTTGCGACACCGCCCTGCGGCATCCCGACGTTGCAGGTGAGCCCGTAACCGGATGGATATTTCCCGATGCGCCTGGCGTTTCTCGTTCCGTTCCCTCTGCTCCTCCTCCCCGTGCTTTCCGCGTGCGCTCCTTCGGTCTCCGTGGGCTCGTCCAACGCGGGCGGGGGCCCCCGCTTCACCACCGAGACGTTCACCGGCGGGAGCGACGCGCGCAGCTACGAGCTGTATCTCCCCTCGGCGTACGACGGGGTCCGCCCGCTCCCGCTGGTGGTCATGCTGCACGGCTGCACCCAGGAAGCGGACGACTTCGCGCGCGGCACGCGGATGAACATCACCGCGGAGGAGCACGGCTTTCTCGTCGCATACCCCCAGCAGACAGCGGCGCTTCACCCGCAGCGGTGCTGGCGCTGGTACGATGCGGCGCACCAGACGCGCGACGCGGGAGAACCGGCGCTGATCGCCGGGATCGCCCGCGAGGTGATGCGCCGCCACCGCGTCGATGCGACGCGGGTGTACGTGGCCGGCGTGTCGGCGGGAGGAGCGATGGCCGTGATCCTCGGCGCCACGTACCCGGATCTGTTCGCCGCCATCGCCTCCCACTCGGGTACGGAGTTCGGGGCGGCGCGGGGCATCTCCGAGGCGCTCGCGGCCATGCAGCACGGCGGCGCGGCGTCGGAGGAGCAGGGCGCCGCGGCGTTCACTGCGATGGGAGCGCACGCCCGTCCGGTTCCGTTGATCGTCTTCCACGGCGGGCGAGACGCGGTGGTCCACCCGGTGAACGCAGAGCAGACCGTGGCGCAGTGGCGCGGCACTCTGCAACTCGCCGGAGTGCGGCTCGTCGCCGCCGAAGCGGCGGGCAGCGAGACCGGCGGCTCCGCCCCGGCTCCCGCCCATGCGGAGCGGAGGCTCCACCGGGACGAGCAGGGAAGGGTATGGATCGAAAGCTGGCTGGTTCTCGGTCTGGGGCACGCCTGGTCCGGCGGGTCGCCGGAAGGGACGTACACCGATCCCACGGGTCCGGACGCCACCGGCGAGATCGTCCGCTTCTTTCTCCAGCACCCCCGGGACTCCCGGTGAGCGCCCCCGTGTTCCCTCTGCACCCCGATCCGATCCGCTTCTGGGCGAGGGTGGCGCCGGAGCGCATCGCCCTGGTGGACCGGTCGCGTGACCGGCGATGGAGCTACGCCGAGCTGGACGCGGCGGCAGACCGCTGGGTCGCGGCGCTGCGACAGGCGGGCGTGGGGGAAGGGGATCGCGTCGCCGTGCTCGCCGGAAACCGCCGCGAAACGGTGGAGCTGCTCTGGGCGTGCGGTCGGATCGGCGCGGCGCTGGTTCCGCTGAACTGGCGGCTCGCGCCCGCCGAACTCGGACCCATCATCGTCGGCTCCCCCTCCGTTCTGCTCTTCGGCGAGGCGCGCTTCCGGGCGGCGGCCGAGGCGGCGGTGCGGGGGGTGCCCGGCTCGGAGCTACCCCGCTGGGTGGATCTGGATGCGGAGGCGCCGGCGCTTCTCGCCCGGGGCGGACCCGCCGGGACGGACGCGGTCGTGGAGCCGGACACCCCCCACCTCATCCTCTACACCTCCGGGAGCACCGGGCGTTCCAAGGGAGCCATCCTTCCGCACCGGCAGATCGTGTGGAACGCCGTCGCCACCGCGGCGGCCTGGGAGCTGGGACCGGCGGACATCGCCCCCGTCTCCACCCCCTTCTTCCACACGGGCGGATGGAACGTCTTCGCCACCCCCCTCTGGCACCGCGGCGGAACGGTGGTGCTCTTCGACGGCTTCGACGCCGACGGCCTGCTGGAGGGGATGGCGGAGGAGGGGTGCACGATGGCGCTCGCGGTCCCCACGCAGATGGTGATGCTGACCCGGAGCCCCCGTTGGGGGCTGCCGCTCCCGGCGCTCCGCACGTGGATGTCCGGCGGGGCGCCCTGCCCACCCGCGCTCGTGGAGCGGGTGCGGAGCGCCGGCTATCGGCTGCGGGAGGGATACGGCCTCACCGAGTGCGGCCCCAACTGCTTCGCCATCGGCAACGCGGAAGCGCTCCGGCGGCCGGGGCGCGTCGGCTGGCCCGTCCCCTTTCTGGAGATGCGCCTCCGGACCGACGACGGGCGGGAAGCCGAGCCGGATGAGCCCGGCGAGCTGCTCCTGCGTGGCCCGCAGATGTTCGCGGGATATCTGGACGCCCCGGAGCGCACCGCCGAGGCACTCGCACCCGGTGGCTGGCTCCGTACGGGGGACCTGGCGAGGCGCGACGGCGATGGTGCCTTCGCCATCTGCGGTCGCCGCAAGGAGATGTACATCTCCGGCGGAGAAAACGTGTTTCCCGGCGAGGTGGAGGCGGCGCTGGTCGAGTGCCCGGGCGTGATGGAGGCGGTGGTGGTCGGCGTCCCGGACACCACGTGGGGCGAGGTGGGGTGTGCCTTCGTGGTACGAGGCGGTGATGACCGGCCGTCGGAGGCGGACGTGCTCGTCCAGCTCCGCCGGCGGCTCGCGGGGTACAAGCTACCCAAGACCATCTGCCTGATCGATTCGATCCCGCGGCTCGGCTCCGGCAAGCCGGACCGCGGGGCACTCGCCGCGATCGCAAACCAGGGAGGTGACCTGTGATGCACGCCAAGGGATCCACGCTGCACGCGACGCTGCACTTCATCGCCGCCGACGCGGGGCTGCCCGCGCTGCAGCGGAT
>JALZKG010000199.1 GCA_030859365.1 Gemmatimonadota bacterium | reverse complement strand
GAACTGGGCTACGAGATGAACAACCGTCCGGAGTGGATCGGAATCCCGCTGCGGGGGATCCGCGCCGCGTCGGGGCTCGCATGAGCGGGGAAAAAGCGCGTCCGCCCACCCTCCGCGACCGGGCGGCGGGCATCCTCCTCCACCCGACGTCGCTTCCGGGGCCGGGGATGGGGAGCATCGGGGAGGGGGGACGCCACTGGATCGGCTGGCTCGCCGAGGCGGGCCAGCGGGTCTGGCAGATCCTGCCGCTGGTCCCCACCGGCGAGGGGGGGTCGCCGTACGACGGCCTTTCCGCCTTCGCGGGAAACCCGTGGCTGATCGACCTGGAGCCGCTCGCCGAGGCGGGGCTGCTCGACCCCGGCCGGATCCGCGGGGAGGAGCTTTCGGGCGAGCGGATCGACTACGGCCGGCTCACGCGGTGGAAGGAGCCGCTGCTGCGCGAAGCGTACGGGAGCTGGACCGATCGCGCCACTCGCGCCGAGCGAAGCGAGAAGGAGGATTTCGCGGAGCGGAGCCGCGACTGGCTGCGGGACTACACGCTCTTCATCGCCCTCCGGGCGGAGCACGGGGGGGCAGGCTGGACCGACTGGAGCCCCCCGCTGCGCCACCGGGAGCCCCGGGCGTTGCGCATCGCGGAGGAGCGCCTGAGGGAGGAGCTCGATCTGCTCGTCTGGCAGCAGTGGGTCTTCGACCGCCAGTGGCGCGCGCTGCGCAGCCATGCGAACGACCGTGGCGTCGCGATCCTCGGCGACATCCCCATCTTCGTCGCGCACGACAGCGCCGACGTGTGGGCGCACCCGGAGCTGTTCCGCCTCGATCGTGACGGGAGTCCAGAGGTGGTGTCCGGCGTTCCGCCCGACTACTTCAGCGAGACCGGCCAGCGTTGGGGGAACCCCCTGTACCGCTGGGAGGTGATGCGGCGGGATGGCTTCGCCTGGTGGACGGAGCGCTTCCGGGTCACCCTTCAGCGCGTCGACGCGGTGCGGATCGACCACTTCCGTGGCTTCGAGGCGGCGTGGGAGATTCCCGCCGAAGAGGAGACCGCGGTGAAGGGGGAGTGGGGCCGCGGGCCGGGCCGCCGTTTCTTCGAAGCCGTCCGCGAGCGGCTGGGCGACCTGCCGCTGGTGGCGGAGGATCTGGGGCTGATCACCCCGGAGGTCGAGGCGCTGCGAGACGAGTTGGGCCTCCCGGGGATGCGGGTGCTCCAGTTCGCGTGGGACGGCTCCGAGGACAATCCGCACCTCCCCGCGAACACCCCCGCGAACGCGCTCGCCTACACCGGTACGCACGACAACGACACCGTCGTCGGGTGGTGGAACGAGATCGGCGCCGGGGAGCAGGCACGGGTGCGTGCGGCGCTGGGCTCCGCGCCGGGAGGCTCGGACCCCGAGATCCACTGGGCGCTGATCCGGATGGTGCTCGATTCACCCGCCCGATGGGCCATCGTCCCGGCCCAGGACGTGCTCGGGCTCGGCTGTGAGGCGCGGATGAACACCCCGGGTATCGGGGCGGGAAACTGGGGGTGGCGGCTCCCGCGCGGCGCCCCGGGGCACGGCGCGGCACGCCGTCTGCGAGAAGCGATCCGGGCGAGCGGCCGGGAGGCCGCATCGTAGCGTCCACCACACCCCGGGGAGGCATGGACCCGAACAGCATCGTTCTGGTGACCGGCGGCGCCGGCAATCTGGGGCAGGCAGTCACGCGCGTCCTGCTGGAAAGCGGGCTGCGCGTCGCCGTCCCCTTCTACAAGACCGACGCGGCGGACGCGCTGGACGCGCTCAAGCCGGAGTGGGGGGAGCGCCTCTTCACCTTCGCGCTCGATCTGACCACGGAGCGCGGCGCCCGCGCCGCGGTGGAGCAGACCGTGGAGTGGGGAGGGCGGCTGGACGCACTCTGCCACCTGATCGGTGGCTACCGCGGCGGGAGCCGCGTCGCGGACACCCCCATGGAGGTGTGGGACCGGATGATCGACCTGAACCTCCGCTCCGCCTGGCTGATCGCTCGGGCCGCGCTCCCGGAGATGGTGGCGCGGGGCCGGGGGCGGCTGGTGTTCGTCGGCTCGCGGGCGGTCTTCCATGGACGCGCCGGGAACGCCGCATATTCGGTGTCCAAGGCGGGGCTGGGGACGCTCGCCGCCGCCATCGCGGAGGAGTACGGCACCGATGGGATCCGCGCCAACCTGATCCTCCCCGGCACGGTGGACACCGCCGACAATCGCGCGGCCATGCCCGACGCCGACCACTCGCGCTGGACTCCGCCGGAGCAGATCGCCCGGGTGATCCACTTCCTGGTGTCGGACGCATCGGCACCCATCAACGGGGCGGCGGTCCCCGTACACGGGCGCGGGTGATGGTCCAGGTCTTGCTCGCTGCCGTGCGGCGGCGTGAAGTTCGGCGATCCCTCGCCGATGGTTACCCTTACCCCGAGGCAAGCATGAACAGCAGACTCTGGACTCTGGCCGCGGTTCCCTTTGCCCTCATGGCGTGCGCAGGACCTGCGGAGGAGGAAGCGGTGGTGGTCGATCCCGCGGTGGCCCCGGCGACTCCCCCGGCGATGGGTACCACCGACGTGGACACCATGGTTCACTCGCAGCAGATGGTGCCGCTGTCTCCGCTCCGCGGCTCCGGCGTGAGCGGCGAAGCGATGTTCGCCTCCAGCGGCCAGGGAACGCAGGTGACGCTCCGGGTGATGGGCGCGCCGGGGGCGGGAACACACGCGTCGCACGTCCACCGCGGCACCTGCGAGCAGCAGGGCCCGGTGGTTGCTCCGGTCGGTGACGTCACCGTTGACGCGACCGGCACCGGAAGCGTCGATGCCACGCTCGACCTCCCGATGAACACGGTGATGAACGGGCAGCACTACATCCAGGCGCACGAGTCGGGAAGCCCGAGCCCCGGGCAGCCGGTGACGTGTGGCAACATCCCCGTGCACACCATGTAGAGACGCGGGCACCCCGAGCGGAGCGTTTATGAAGAAGATCCTCGTGGTGGCGGCGCTGCTCGCCGCCTGCGACGCAGGAGACCGGGAGGTGCACCGCTCTCCGGAGCAGCTTTCCCGGATCGCGGACGACTCCGTCCGTGCGGTGGCGGCTGGCACGCCGCCCGCCCTCGCCACACCGGACACGGCGGGTGTGGC
>JALZKG010000154.1 GCA_030859365.1 Gemmatimonadota bacterium | reverse complement strand
GTGGAGGACTTCGTCACCGTCACCAAGTCGGCCGCGGCCGGGTGGAGCGAGCTGGAGCCGAAGGTGCGCGCCGCGCTCGGTGAAGTGCTGTGAGCGGAGCCGTTCCTCCCGCACCCCTTCTGCTGGCACGGCGCGAGCGACTCCTGGAGCGTCTCGGCGCGGGGGTGGCGGTGCTCCCCGCCGCGCTCCCGCTCCACAAATCGCGCGACACCGCGATCCGTTTCCGGCAGGACAGCGATTTTCATTATCTCACCGGGTTTGGAGAGCCGGGCGCGGTGGCGGTGCTTTCGCCGCACGATGCCGAGCATCGCTTCACCCTTTTCGTCCGGCCGCGTGAGCCGGAGCGGGAGCGGTGGGACGGACCCCGGGCAGGGGTGGAGGGAGCACGGGAGCGCTGGGGCGCCGACGCTGCGTACCCCATCTCCGAGCTCGGCGCGCGGCTCCGCGATCTGCTGGAGCCGGCGGAGGAGGTGGTCTGCCCGCTGGGAGTGGACTCCGCGCTCGAAGGGCGGCTGCTGGAGATCCTCGCCGGCTTCCGCAGGACGCGACCCCGCTCCGGGCGCGGACCCCTGCGCCTGGTGGACGCGGACGCGGTGCTCGCCCCGCTGCGCATGATCAAGGAGCCGTGGGAGGTCGAGCGCTTGCGGGCGGCGGCGGAGCTTTCCGCGGCGGGGCATCACGCGGCTCTCGCCCGCGCCCGCCCCGGGGTGGGAGAGTGGGAGCTGGAGGCGGTGCTCGCCGCCACCTTCCGAGGCGGCGGGGGCGCGGGCGCGGCCTTCCCCTCCATCGTCGGCTCGGGCCCGAACGCGACCGTGCTTCACCACACCGCCAACGACCGCCGGACCGAGGCGGGGGAGCTGGTGCTGATCGACGCGGGCGCGGAGCTGGACATGTACTGCGGCGACATCACCCGGACCTTTCCCGTTTCGGGCCGCTGGGAGGAGCGGCAGCTCGCGGTGTACGACGTGGTGCTCGCCGCGCAGGCTGCCGCGCTCGCCGCCGTCCGGCCGGGTGCCCCCATCGCCGCGCTGCACGACGCCGCGCTCCGCGTACTCGTGGAGGGAATGCTGCAGCTCCGGCTGCTGAGCGGAGACGCCGACGGGGTGATCGAGTCCGGAGCGTACAAGGCCTTCTACATGCACCAGACCTCGCACTGGCTCGGCCTGGACGTGCACGACGTGGGGCCCTACCGCACCGCGGACGGGCCGACCCTGCTCCGCCCGGGGATGGTCCTCACCCTGGAGCCGGGGCTGTACGTGCCCGCCGATGCGGAGGGTGCCCCGGTCGAGCTGCGGGGCATCGGGGTGCGGATCGAGGACGACGTGCTGGTGACGAGCGGCGGCCACGAGGTGCTCACCCGGGCCGTGCCGGTGGAGCCGGCCGCGCTCGCGGCGCTGGTGGGGGGGTGAGCGTTCTTGTGTATCCGGCCCGTCTCGGCTAGATTGTGGACTGCACGTACCGACGTGCGGTGGAGTGATTTGCGCGACTGCTTGCGACCACCTAAAAAAACGCTAAAGTGTCGGGATCGAAGATCCGCAACCCCGCATCTTCCGATGACCCCGCGCACTTTCGTGTCCCGGGGCTTTTTCATATATGCCGATGTCGTCCAGCTCCGCTTCGCCCTACCTCGCCGCGCTTCGCGGCCGCGTCCTCGTCTTCGATGGTGCCATGGGCACCTCCATCCAGGGCTTCGACCTCGCCCCGAGAGACTTCGGCGGCGAGGCGCTGGAAGGGTGCAACGATTACCTGGTGGTGTCGCGCCCGGACGTGATCGAGGCGATCCACGCCAGCTTTCTGGAGGCGGGCGCCGACGTACTGGAAACGGACACCTTCCGCTCCAATCGGCTCACCCTGGGCGAGTACGGGCTGGCCGAGCGGGTGCGGGAGATCAACGTCGCCGCGGCTCTGCTCGCACGCGGCGTCGCGGACCGCTTCGCGACGCCGGAGCGGCCGCGCTTCGTCGCCGGCTCCATCGGCCCGTCGGGTTTTCTCCCCTCCGCGTCGGACCCGACTCTCGGCGCCGTCACCTTCGCCGAGCTGGTGCCGATCTTCGCAGAGCAGGCGCGCGCCCTCGTGGAGGGCGGGGTGGACGTGCTGCTGGTGGAAACCTCGCAGGACATCCTGGAGGTCAAGGCCGCCGTGTTCGGCTGCCGGGAAGCCATCCGCGACGCCGGACGCCCCGTGGCGCTGCAGGTGCAGGTGACGCTCGACACCTCCGGGCGGATGCTGCTCGGCACCGACATCGGCGCGGCTCTGGTCACCCTGGAGTCGCTCCGCGTGGACGTGCTCGGGCTCAACTGCTCCACGGGCCCGGAGCACATGAGGGAGCCGGTCCGCTTCCTCGGCGAAAACTCGCGCCTCCCCATCTCCGTGATCCCCAACGCGGGAATCCCGCACAACGAGGGGGGGTGCGCCGTCTACCCCATGCAGCCCGTCCCCCTGGCGGAGCAGCTGGAGGAGTTCGTCCGTGGCTTCGGCGTCGCGGTGGTCGGCGGATGCTGCGGCACCACGCCCGAGCACATCCGCGAGATCGTGGCGCGGGTCGGCGGCATCGCGCCGCGCCGCGATCCGGTCGAGTACGTACCCCGCCTGTCCTCCGGGATCCGCGCCGTCGACCTGGCGCAGGAGCCGCGTCCCACCATGATCGGCGAGCGGGTCAACGCGCAGGGGAGCCGCAAGGTGAAGCGGCTGCTCCTCGACGACGACTACGATGGCGTGCTCGACGTGGCGCGGGAGCAGACGGAGAGCGGCGCCCACCTGCTGGACGTCTGCGTCGCGCTGACCGAGCGGCAGGACGAGACCGACCAGATGCGCGCCGTGGTCAAGCTCCTTTCGCAGGGCGTCGAGGCGCCGCTGGTGATCGACTCCACCGAGGCCGACACCATCCGCGGCGCTCTGGAGCAGTCCCCCGGCCGGGCGGTGGTCAACTCCATCAACCTGGAGAACGGGCGTGAGCGGATCGACGCGGTTCTCCCGCACGTCGCGGCGCACGGGGCGGCGGTGATCGCGCTCACCATCGACCGGGAGCTCGGCGGGATGGCGAAGACCGCGGCCGACAAGCTGGAGGTGGCGCGCAAAATCCACCGCATCGCCACGGAGGAGTTCGGCCTCGACCCGGACGCGCTGATCTTCGACGCGCTGACCTTCACCCTCGCCACCGGGGACGAGGAGTTCCGCCGCTCCGCCGTGGAAACGATGGAGGGGATCCGCGCCATCAAGCGGGAGCTTCCGGGCGTGCTCACCACCCTCGGCGTGTCCAACGTCAGCTTCGGCCTCGGCACGGCCGCCCGCGCCACCCTCAACTCGGTGTTTCTGTTTCACTGCGTGGAGGCGGGGCTGGACACCGCGATCATCAACCCCGCGCACGTCCGCCCCTACGCCGAGATTCCGGACGAGGAGCGGCGGCTCGCCGACGACCTGATCTGGGACCGGCGCGAGGAGAACCGGGATCCGCTGGCGGAGTTCATCGCCTTCTACGAGGGCAAGCAGGTCGAGACCGAATCATCGGTGGACCCCACCGCCGAGATGGAGCCGGAGGGAGCGCTGCACTGGAAGATCCTCCACCGCAAGAAGGAGGGGGTGGAGGAGTGGATCGACCGCGCCGTCGCGAAGCTCGGGGCGGTGCCCGTCCTGAACGAGGTGCTCCTCCCCGCGATGAAGGAGGTGGGGGACAGGTTCGGCGCGGGCGAATTGATCCTCCCCTTCGTGCTGCAGAGCGCGGAGGTGATGAAGCGCGCCGTCGCGCGGCTGGAAGGCTACCTGGAAAAGAGCGAGGGGCAGACCAAGGGGAAGGTGGTGCTGGCGACGGTGTACGGCGATGTGCACGACATCGGCAAGAGCCTGGTCAACACCATCCTGACCAACAACGGCTACACGGTGTTCGACCTCGGCAAGCAGGTGCCGGTCAACACCATCATCGAAAAGGCGGAGGAGG
>JALZKG010000105.1 GCA_030859365.1 Gemmatimonadota bacterium | reverse complement strand
CGAGCCGTACACAGCGGCCGTGGAGACCGAGCACGGTGGGGAGGGCGACGACGCAGCCTGGGGTGCGTACCTGGTGTTTCTGCGCTGGGCGGGGAGCGGCACCGCCGTGATGGGGCACCTGGAAACGGACGACCTCGCCTGGGGGCGGACCGAAGCCGAAGCCCGCGGCGCGCTGGAAGCCTTTCCGCTGGAGCGCGTCAAGCAGATCCTCGACGGGGAGATTCTCCGCGCGCGCCAGGAGCACACGCCCTGACCTTTCCCTCCTTCATCGCCACCTCCGGTGTCATGCTCAAGCAGAGCCTGCTGTACCTGAGCGGAAGCCCCGCCGCCAAGCGCGTCATCACCCACGCTCCCGTGTCGAAGCAGCTCGCCCACCGTTTCGTCGCGGGCGACACGCTGAACGACGCGATCACCGCCACCCGAACGCTGAACGTGCAGGGGTTGTCGGTGTCGCTCGACTACCTGGGGGAGGCCGTCTCCACACACGAGGAGGCGGAGGCCGCCACCCGTATGGCCGTGGAGTCGCTGGAGCGGATCACGGCGGAGGGGCTGGAGGCGAACATCTCCATCAAGCCCACCCAGCTCGGACTGGACCTGGACCCGGAGTTCTGCGAAGCCAACATCCGCACCGTGCTGACGCGCGCCCGGGAGCTGGGCGACGGTGACGGGGAGGTCTTCGTGCGGCTCGACATGGAGAGCAGCGACTATACGGAGCGGACCATCGCCCTGGTGGAGTCGCTCTGGGCCGACGGTTTCCGCAACGTCGGCACGGTGCTGCAGTCGTACCTGCGCCGCACCCCGGACGACGTGGCCCGGCTGAACCGCCTCGGCTCCCGCGTCCGGCTGGTCAAGGGTGCGTACCAGGAGCCTCCGGCGGTGGCGTTCCCCGACAAGGCGGACGTGGACCGCCGCTTCGTGCAGGAGATGCGGGCGCTGCTGGAGGCGGGGCACTACCCCGCAATCGCCACGCAGGACGAGGCGATGATCGACGCCACCCGCCGCTTCGCCTGGGAGCGGGGGATCGCGAAGACGTCGTTCGAGTTCCAGATGCTCTTCGGCGTACGCCGCGACCTGCAGACACGGCTCCGCGAGGAGGGGTACAACGTGCGCACCTACGTTCCCTACGGCGACTCGTGGTATCCGTACCTGATGCGCCGCATGGCGGAGCGCCCGGCCAACCTCCTCTTCATGGTGAGCAGCGTGGCAAAGGAGTCGCCGCTGCGCGGGGTGGCGAACCCCTCCGCCCTCGGCGCGGGCGTCGCCGCCGGCGCCCTCGCAACCTTTTTCTGGCGGAGCCGCCGCAACGGCCGCTAGCGTGCCGCGGATCCGCTACCGGCTGAGGATGCCGGAGCCCCACACCCACCTCCTGCACGTGGAGATGGAGGTGCGGGAGGCAGGGGGCCCCGTCGAGCTGGCCATGCCGGTGTGGACGCCGGGCTCGTACCTCGTGCGCGAGTTCGCGCGCAACGCCCACACCTTCGCCGCCGAGGACGGCGCCGGAGGGCCGCTGGGGTGGAGCAAGACGGACAAGACGCGCTGGCGGGTGGACGCGCCGCGGGACGGCACCCTGCGAGTCCGCTACACCGTGTACGCCGCAGAGCTGAGCGTCCGCACCAGCCACCTGGACGCGAGCCACGGCTACGTCAACGGCGCCAGCGTCTTCTTCTACGCCGAGGGCCGGCGAGACGAGCCGCTGGAGCTGCGGGTGGAGCCCCCCGCCGGGTGGCGGACCACCACCGCCCTCCCACCCGGCCCGGAGCCGGAGACGTTTCTGGCCGCCGGCTACGACGAGCTGGCCGATTCACCGCTGGAGATCGGCACCCATGCGTTGCTGGAGTGGGAGAGCGGCGGGGTGCCGCACCGCTACGCCGTCTGGGGCCGCGGCAACCTGGACCCGGAGCGGCTGGTGGCGGACACGCGACGCATCGTCGACGCGACCCGGGACTTCTGGGGCGGGCTCCCCTACCGCGACTTCACCTTCATCCTTCATCTCACCGCCGGCGCGGCCGGCGGGCTGGAGCACCGCGACTCCACCACGCTTCTGGTGGACCGCTGGGCCTTTCGCGGCCGCCCCTACGAGGAGACTCTGGCGCTGGTGACGCACGAGTTCTTTCACGTGTGGAACGGCAAGCGGATTCGCCCCGCCCCGCTGGGTCCGTTCGACTACACGCGGGAGAACTACACGCGCAACCTGTGGGTGGTGGAGGGGGTGACCACCTACTACACCGACCTGCTGCTGCGCCGCGCCGGACTGATCACCCCGGAGCGCTACCTGGACC
>JALZKG010000084.1 GCA_030859365.1 Gemmatimonadota bacterium | reverse complement strand
TACCCGCGGCGCGGTGCTTCCGACCTGCACCGCGGGGTAGAGCACGGCGAGGCTGGGGTGATACGCATGACGCGTCATCGTCCGGGCCAGGCAGGGGAATCTGGGTGCCTCGCGGAGTCTTGCCGGGCGTCCCTTTTCCCTCGGCAACCACACCCCGAACCGGAGGTATCGCCGCTGCGGGGTGGCGGATTGCCCTCCGCCTGAGTAGCTTATATGCGCAGCCGCCAGGGGTATCCCGAGATGTCGGGATTGAGACAGTCCCTTGGAACCTGATCCGGATTACACCGGCGGAGGGAGCGCGGCGCGTCGCAAGTGACGAGTGGATCCGCTTCCCTCCGGGACGGATCCCGCACAGGCGCCGCCCGGGTTCACGGGTGGCGCCTTTTCTCTTCGCGCCTCCCGGGACATCTCCTCCCGCCACCCGGATCGTCTTCCCGCAGCGACCAGGAGACGACATGATCAGCACCCTCCGCCCCAATCCGGCTCCGCCGACCGCTTCCGGCGGGTACGGCGACGCCTTTCCCGGCTCCAGCAAGGTTCATCTGGAGGGGCCGTGCGGAATCCGCGTCCCCATGCGCGAGATCTCCCTCTCCGGGGGAGAGCCCCCACTCCGCGTCTACGACACCAGCGGTCCGCTCGGCATGGATGTGCGCGAGGGGCTACCGCCGCTGAGGGATGGCTGGATCCTGGCCCGTGGGGAGGTGCGCGAGGTGGAGCGCTCCTACCTTCCCCTCCCCGGCGCGCAGCCGGTGGAGATGCCGGAGTCGCTGCATCGCCCCACCCTGCGAGGAACGGGTCGGGTCACACAGATGCGCTACGCCCGCCAGGGCGAGATCACCCCCGAGATGGAGTTCGCGGCGCTCCGCGAGGGTGTCGATCCCGGGCTCGTCCGCGACGAGATCGCCCGCGGCCGCGCCATCCTCCCCGCGAACATCAACCACCCCGAGCTCGAGCCGATGATCATCGGACGCGCCTTCAAGGTGAAGGTGAACGCCAACATCGGGAACTCGGCGGTGCGCTCCTCCATCGAGGACGAGGTGTAGAACAAGCTGTTCGCCAAAAACTTAAAAAAAAAAACGGTGATGGACCTCTCCACGGGGAAAAACATCCATGAGACGCGGGAGTGGATCCTGCGCAACTCACCGGTCCCCATCGGCACGGTGCCGATCTACCAGGCGCTCGAGAAGGTCGGGGGCGTCCCCGAGGACCTCACCTGGGAGATCTACCGGGACACGTTGATCGAGCAGGCGGAACAGGGCGTGGACTACTTCACCGTGCACGCCGGCGTGCTCCTGCGCTACGTGCCGATGACCGCGAACCGGCTCACGGGAATCGTCTCGCGCGGCGGGAGCATCATCGCCAAGTGGTGCCTGGCGCATCACCAGGAAAGCTTCCTCTACACGCACTTCCGCGAGATCTGCGAGATCATGGCGGAGTACGACGTCTCCTTCTCCCTCGGCGACGGACTCCGCCCCGGCAGCATCCACGACGCCAACGACGAGGCCCAGTTTGCCGAGCTGAAGACGCAGGGGGAGCTGAACCGCATCGCCTGGGAATACGATGTCCAGACCATGAACGAGGGACCGGGGCACGTCCCCATGAACCTCATCCAGGAGAACATGGAGAAGCAGCTCGAGTGGTGCGCGGAGGCGCCCTTCTACACCCTCGGACCCCTAACCACGGACATTGCCCCGGGTTACGATCACATCACCAGCGCCATCGGCGCCGCGCAGATCGGCTGGTACGGAACCGCCATGCTCTGCTACGTCACCCCCAAGGAACACCTGGGGCTGCCGAACCGCGACGACGTCAAGCAGGGAGTCATCACCTACAAGATCGCCGCCCACGCCGCCGACCTCGCCAAGGGGCACCCGCGCGCGAGGGAGTGGGACTACGCGCTCAGCAAGGCCCGCTTCGACTTCCGCTGGCGGGACCAGTTCAACCTCTCGCTGGATCCGGTGACGGCGCTCGCGTACCACGACGAGACGTTGCCGGCGGAGGGCGCGAAGGTGGCGCACTTCTGCTCCATGTGTGGGCCCAAGTTCTGTTCGATGCGGATCTCGCAGGATGTGCGCGACTACGCCGCGCGGCAGGCGGAGATCGAGGCGGGGATGGCGGGGAAGAGCGCTGAGTTTCGGGAGAAGGGGGGGGAGGTTTATGTTCCGCGAATTCCACCTTCTTGACCTTGGTGACGTCGCCATTGCAGCGTAGGTGGGAAGGCCGAGGAGATAAGAACCTCGCCGTGTGGACGAACCGCGTCGCTGCCGATCGGCGCGTCAGCGTGCCAAAAGAGATGACGTCGGCCGATCGGAAAGTTCACCGGTAGCCGAACAGGAGCGGGAACACGACGACGACGATGGCCGCCCAGGCGCCGTACACGGGCAGGTAGGCGGTCTGCCAGCGCTCGATGGGGGCGAACGACCCGCGGCCCCGCAGGAAGCGGAGGTAGAGCCAGGCGGACCCCCCCAGGTTGACGAGCAGGACGACGTTCATGCCGAGCGCGGCCAGCCGGTTGGGTGTGGAGCCGTACTCCGTGATGCGGGCGGCGATGGCCGCTAGCGCGACGCCGTCGGCCACGAGCGCGCTGACAACGAGCGCGACCAGCAGGTAGTCGAAGGCGTCGCGGGGCGCGTACGGGTCGCGGGCGGAGACGGAGTGGAGCAGCAGCGCCAGGACGACCACCAACAGCAGGTCGAAGGCGATCAGGACCTCGCGCTCGATGTCGATGCCGCGCCCCGTCCACGCCATGGTCGCCAGGAAGACGAGGAGCGTCGCCGCGAAGAGAGGGGTGAAGAGGCGCGTCAGCACCGGTGCCATATTCTCGATGACACTCTGCTTGGCCTCGACCAGCCAGGAGCCGACGATCACCGCGCCGAGCGCGCCGCAGGGCACCAGCCACTCCCCGACCACCCACTCGGCGTCGACCCCGATCGCCTCGAACATCCCCATGGTGAAGCCGACCAGCACCCCGCCGCCGAGCGCGATGAGCACATAGTAGATGAACAGCTCGCCGGAGAAGCGGACGAAGTC
>JALZKG010000057.1 GCA_030859365.1 Gemmatimonadota bacterium | reverse complement strand
CGCTTGTTGACGTCCTCCAGCTCGCGGTTCTTCTGATCCAACTGGTCCTGGAGATACTTGACGCGGAGCATGGAGCGCACCCGCGCCTCCAACTCCGGGAAGTTGACCGGCTTGGTCAGGTAGTCGTCCGCGCCGGCGTCGAGGCCGTCGATCTTGTCCTGGGTGGAGTCGCGCGCGGTGACCAGGATGATCGGGATGTAGGGGAGCGAATCGTCGCCCTTGATGCGGCGCGACACCTCGTAGCCGTCCATCACCGGCATCATGACGTCGCACAGGATCAGGTGCGGAGGGTTCGCGTGCACCTGATCCAGCGCCTCCTGTCCATTCATGGCCTTGCTTACGCGGTACCCCCGGCTGGTGAGCCGCGCGTCGATGATCTCGATGTTGTCCGGATGATCGTCGACGACCAGGATGGTGGGAGGGCCATCCGGCCCGACGACGGCCTGCTCGCTCAAGCCTCGACCGTCCGACCGGAGCCGATGAACTTCTCGACCTCCGCGACCACGCGGCGCGGCTCGCAGGGCTTCGCGAGGTAGCCGTCGCACCCGACCTCCGTGGCCTTCGCGCGATCAGTCGCGAGCGCGTGCGCGGTCAGGGCGATGATGGGGATGTGCGAGGTCTGCTCGTCGCCCTTGAGCATCCGCGTGGCTTCCCAGCCGTCGATCACGGGGATGGAAATATCCATCAGGACCAGGTCCGGGTGCTCCTCGCGCGCCATGCGGACGCCGTCCTCCCCGTTGCGCGCTTCCAGAACGGTGTAGCCGAAGTGCTCCAGGATGGTGCGATACACCGTTCGATTGTCCTCATTGTCCTCGACGAGGAGAACGGTCTTGTTGGGTTCCGCCATGCGGGGAAGCCTCCTGGGTCGAGAATGTGCATCCCCGCTCCGGGGAAGGGCATGACGGCGCGATCGCAGCCGAACGAAGCCGGTGCCAAATGTATGCCGCACGGGAGCGCGGACGCAAGCCGGGGGCGTACTGCTCGGGAGTGTAGCGGCGGCGTGACCCCGGCTCGCGCCTGGCATGCCCGTTGCTCCGCCCACCCGGGGGTGTGACTTCGCGTTCCGCCCCCTCCTCCCATCCGGTGACCCGCCCGATGTACTACGATGATCAGGCTCGACGCTTCACCCTGATGAGCGGCCTTGCTTTCGGTGCCGTGCTGGGCGCCGGGGTGGCGCTGCTGCTGCCACCGCTTCGCATGAGGCGCACGCCGCTGGAAAAGGCAGGGCTGCGGAAGGCAGGCTCGTGGGCGCAGCTCGCGGTTTCCCGTGCACGGGACCAGGCGCCGGACTCGTGGGCCGACGCCGTGCGCCGCGGCGCGAGCCGAACCGGACGCTAGCGTGCAAACCCCTGCCGCGGCCGATCCGGACGCAGGGTTGCTCGGCCCGGCGTTCCGCCGACTCTTCCCCGGCCGGCGCTTCGTGGTGGTCTCCAACCGGGAGCCGTACGAGCACCGCTGGTCCGAGGAGGTCGGGGAGGTGCAGGTGAGCCGCCCCGCCGGCGGCCTGACCTCCGCCCTGGACCCGCTGCTGCAGGCGGTGGAGGGCACCTGGGTCGCGTGGGGAAGCGGGGAAGCGGACGCGACGGTGGTCGACGGCGAGCACCGCGTTCAGGTGCCGCCGGAGGATCCGCGCTACACCCTCCGCCGGGTGTGGCTCACCCATCACGACATCCACCGCTACTATCTGGGCTTTTCCAACCAGTTCCTGTGGCCGCTCTGCCATCTGCGCCCCGATCTGACACGGATCCGTGGACGTTACTGGGAGCGCTACCGACGGGTGAACCGGCGCTTCGCGGAAGCCGTAATCGAGGAGATCCGGGGCGATTCCGCCGCGGTGTGGTTCCAGGACTACCATCTGGCGCTGGCGCCGCACATCGTCCGCTCGCGGCGCCCCGACGCGACCCTCGCCCACTTCTGGCACATCCCCTGGCCGCCGATCGAGATCTTCCGCCTGGCTCCCCACGGGGAGGTGCTGCTGCGAGGGCTGCTCGCCAACGATCTGGTGGGCTTTCACCTGCCGGCCTTTAGCGAGAACTTTCTCCGCTGCGCGGGGCAGCTCGCGGGGGCAACGGTGGAGATGGACGCCGGGACCGCCACGCTGGATGGGCACACCTGCCACGTCGGCGCCTTCCCCATCTCCATCGACGTGAAGGCCTTCCAGGCCGCCGCGGCCGTTCCCGACGCCGAGGTGCTGATGGAGCGCCTGCGCGAGCGGTATGCTCCGGGCGGAGGGCGCGTCGGGATCGGGGTGGACCGGATGGACTACTCCAAGGGACTTCCGGAGAAGTTCAAGGCGCTCGAGTTCCTGTGGG
>JALZKG010000218.1 GCA_030859365.1 Gemmatimonadota bacterium | reverse complement strand
GCACCACCCTGCGCGGCCGGGAGCAGACCGCGCGGGTGCCCATCCTGCTCTTCACCGCTTCGGTTGTCGGGGATCTAAACGACTTGGCCCGCGAAGCGGGTGCCGACGGGGTGCTGGCCAAGCCGCTGGATCCGCGCCGTGTGGCGGAGGAGGTGGCCCGGCTGATCGCCCGGCGGCAGGAGGAGCCGCGGTGAGGGGAGAAGGGAAGCTGCCAGGTCCCCAGGGCGTCGCTTCCACCGTGCAGCCGCAGCACCTGTACAAGGCCATCGGCCTGTTCTTTGTGCTCGCCCTGCTCTTCCACTTCTTCAGCGAGATCGCGCAGACCCTGCTGCTGGTGTACGGGGCGGCGATCCTCGCCGTCGCCCTCAACCCGATCACGCGGCGCATCCCCCTTCAGCGGGGTTGGGTAGCGGGGCTGGTGGGGCTCCTGGTGCTCGCTTCGGTGGGGCTCGTCCTCTGGCTCGGGGTCCCGGCCCTGATGGGGCAGCTCCGCGGACTGGCGGATCAGGCGTCCGCCTTTCAGCAGCGTTTCGACCAGTGGGGGGAGTGGCTTCGCCAGCAGACGGGCCTGAACGTCCACCTGGTGGGAGAGCAGACCACACGGCAGCTTCAGCAGGCCCTCGGCGGGATCGGGACGGAGCAGATCTTCGGCCGCGCGCGCGGGCTCCTGGAGATCATCCTGGTCCCGCTGATCATCCTGGTGGGAGGGCTCTACGCCCTCGCGAAGCCGAACGACCGGCTGCTCGTACCCCTACTGCGGGTGGTGCCGGCGGGAAGCCGCCCGGCGTACGTCCGCATGCTCCGGCTGCTCGGCGAGCGGCTGTTCGGGTGGATCCGGGGGACGCTGCTCGCCATGCTCGCGGTCGGGCTGCTCTCCACCCTTGCGCTCTGGCTTATCGGCGTTCCGTACTGGCTGCTGCTGGGGTTGATCATCGGGATCGTGGAGTTCATCCCCCTCGCGGGTCCCTGGATCGGAGGGATCCCGGCGGTCGCCATCGCCTTCTTCGACGACCCGACCAAGGGGCTCTGGACCGCCGTCGCCATCCTCGCCATCCAGCAGATCGAGAGCAACCTGATCACGCCGTGGGCCATGTCGACGGCGGCCAAGATCCACCCGCTGGTCACCCTCTTCGCCCTGATCCTCTTCGGCAGCATCTTCGGCTTCCTCGGCATCCTCCTCGCCGTTCCGCTGGTGATCCTCTTCTGGACCCTGGTCGAGGTGCTCTGGGTGGAGGAGACCCTCGACACCGAGCGGGACCCCATCCCCGACGTGGTCAGGGAGTAGCCCCTAGCGCCCCGGGAGCGGGAACACCACCAGGCTCTCGTGCCCCTCGCGGTCCACCGCGGCGACGCCGAAGAAGTAGTTGTCGATGATCACGTTCTCCACCGTGAACTCCGTCGCGTTCCCCACCCAGCGGGAGCGGTCCCAGGTGGCCGAGGTCGGCTCCCGCCAGTAGACGCGATACCCCGCCAGGTCGGGCGCCTGCACCGCGTCCCACCGCAGCGTCGGCGACGGCTCCACCGCGCCGCGGATGGTGACGTTGGAGGGCGAGGGCGGTGCCCAGGCGAGCGAGGCGAGCGTCGCCGCGTTGAGCGCCGTCATCCTGGCCGCATACGGAAAGTTCACCCCTTCGATCACGTCGCCGAAGCGGCGGCCGTTCTCCACCCGCAGGTCCTGGTGCTGGCGGTCATAGTGCTCGTGCGTCTCCATCAGCCGCACCGCCGGGTAGCCCTGATTGAAGAAGGGGGTGTGGTGCCCCCCCCGGCCGAAGCGGTCCAGCCGGTAGATGATCTGGACGTCCAGGTTCGGGAAGTACACGTCGGCCACGCGGTCGATGTAGCGCGCGAGCTGGCGCGAGGGGGTGTCCAGCTCCCCGCCGGTGGTCAGGATGCGGCGCAGGTCCGCCGCCGACGCGTCCGCGGGGATCCCCGGGGCGAAGACGCGCGCCGAGGTGTTGTCGATCACCCCCGTGATCCCCTCGATGTTGCCGATCATGTCGTTGTTGATCACCCCCTCGATCCTCCACCCCTGCTCCCTGGCGTGCGCCGCGAGCCCCGCGCCGCCGAACAACCCCTGCTCCTCGCCCGAAAGCGCGGCGTAGACGATGGAGCCGTCGAACTGGTAGCGGGACAGCACCCGCGCCGCCTCCAGCGTCCCCGCCACCCCGGACGCGTTGTCGTTGGCGCCCGGGGAGACGCTGGTGGCGTCCATCACGTC